>CAUQMF010000015.1:0-27050 GCA_963518965.1 uncultured Campylobacter sp. | reverse complement strand
TTCCCAGATGCTTTTTAAAGTACGCCCTAAAAAAATAGATAGGATCCGCTGCATTCAGGTAGACGGCTACTCGATGGTGCCGATGCTTTTCCCAGATAGCTGGGTGATCGCGGACGTTACGGCGAAATTTGAAGGCGACGGACTATATATCATCAACTACTGCGATAACTTTATGGTCAAGCTCTTGCAAAAGAGCCCCGACGGCACGCTACACATAAAAAGCGTCAATAAAGACTACGAAAGCTACGATATAGGACCCGATGACGATGCGCAAGTATATATCGTAGGTAAAGTCTTGCGATGCGTTATATAAAACGGTTTTAACGCCCATTTAAAAGAGTGTTAAAGGCGGTGTAAAATAATGTAAAGTTTTTGTAAAAAGATGTAAAGTAAAATTTCGCCACTTTGATTTTGGATAAATCTGCTCTCAATACCTATTTTTAGGCACTCAGCTCAAATTTTCCCTCACTTTGATTTCTGACAAAACTTTACAAATTTGATGCTATATTTTACGATGTTTTAAATTTTTCTGCAAAAAACGGCTACTTTGACTTATCTACACAGCGGCGTATTTGCAAGCTGGACGCAACTTTACACAAATTTATCGCAAAGTAGTTTTAAATTTGAGCAAATTTAACCACCGAAATGCGCAAGATAACAAAAAATTTATAAAAATTAACGCGAAATTTACCCTAGCCTCAATGCTTTTTGCATTGCATTTTCAATTTTAGTTTCGTCAAGAGAGCCGTCAAAAAATAAATTTAGCGCCAAAGCGGCCTGAAAAAGTAGCATATCTAAGCCGTCTTTATGCCTAAGTCCGCTAGCGGAGGCTAAATTTAAAAATGGCGTTTTTTTACCGTAGATCACGTCAAAGGCAAATTTAGTCTCGTCAAAAATCGGATGCAAAAGCTCGGCTGGCGCGGGTAAATTTTCATCTTTTAGCCCCGCTGAAGTCGTATTTACGACGAGGTCAAATTTGCCGCCTTTAAATTCGGCGAAATTTGTCCAGCTAAAATTTTCGTATTCGGCAAAATTTGCTAGCCTTTTCTCGCTTCTATTTAGCACGCAAACTCGTACGCCGCGGCTCTTTAGCGCGTAGGCGACTGCTTTAGCCGTTCCGCCCGCGCCTAAAACGAGAGCTGATTTTATCTCGCCAAAACTCTCTATCGCCCGCAAAAACCCTGGCGCGTCGGTATTGTGGCCGTAAATTTTGCCGCTGCGAGATACCAGAGTGTTTACGGAGCCGATTTTTATAGCCGTTTCGTCCGCTACGTCGCACTGCGCGAGCGCGGCTTCTTTGTGCGGGACGGTCACGTTTGTGCCGCTTAGTTTTAGTTCTTTAAATTTAGATATGAGCCGCGAGCCGTCCGTTAGCTCGTAGCGAGTATAGAGGGCTTCGCGAGATAAACCAAGCTCGCCCAGAGCCGCGTTATGCAGTCTGGGCGAGATAGAGTGAGAGACGGGGTTGCCGAAGACGGCGAAAATTTTCATTTTATATTTACGATAAATGCGTTTGGAGCGGCGTTTTGCTTGATCTTGGCTAACTCGCTTTTTAGCTGGGCTCCGCTATAAGGGCCGACGAGTACTTTAATGATCTCATCGCCGTTTACGTTAGTTCTATATAGCTTGTATGCGTAGCCTGCGGCTTTTAGCTTGCCAAGCTCGGGCGCTTTTTCGTTAAAGTGCTTTACCGCAAAAACCTGTATATAGCTACCGCTGTGAGCCTCGTCGCCGCCGGAGGCCGGAGTTTGCTTAGTCGGCTTTTGCTTCGCTACTTTTTCTTTATGCACATCGGTTGCTTTTGGTTGTTTGGCTACTTTTTCGTTTTTTGCCTCTTTTTGCTTCTGCTCTTTTGTTTTTACGACGTTTGCGTGCTGTTTAGACTCTGCTTTTGGTTCGCTTGGTTGTGCGCTAGGAGCGTCGTTTTGCTTTAGTGCGCCTTGTATGGTAGCAGGCTCCGTCGGAGGCGTAGAGGGATCGCCGGCTTGTGCCTCTTGCTGTTTTTTATCCTCTTTTTCCTTGAGAGACTTTACCATATCTTCAAAGCTATCTTGGCCTTTATTTTCAGGCACGATAGGCACTTGTTCAAAGTTATTTTGCTGCGGCTCCTGAACTAAAGGCTGGGTCGGCTCGGGCTGCGGTTGCGGCTGAGCTTGAGCTACTTGCTCTGGCGTAGGCACGTTTACTTGCTGCGGGATATTTCTAGTATTATCGGGTTCTGGCGGTAGAGTCATCCTAGAGTCAGGCTGGGCTATCTGGGCATTAGTTTCGGACGAATTTAAAAATTTCATCGCGATCAAAACCGCCAAAAATATAATAACGAAGACGGCGACTAGGACGAGTATCCTTTTGACACTTTTGCTTTTTTTGTCTTCATTGTTGTCAAGCATGATGTCTCTTAGCTCGTTATACTCCATTTTTTCTCCTTACATATGTTTTGACCAGCTTGCGCCGCGCTCTTTTTGATAGACCTTATACGGCAACGTCAAGATATTAAATTCTTTCGGTAGCTCCATCGTCGGAAACACTCTCCACTCTTTAACCAAGCGCGAACTAAGCAGCATAGATAGCTTATTTGCGATCTGATAGCCCTCGTTTAGCGTCGTGTGGCCCTTATGCACGTAGAGGTGCAAATGCCCCGGCGTCTTGCTTTCGTAGGCGGTAAAATTTATAAACCCCTCCTCGCGGAGCAAAAGCTGAGCACGGTGCCAAAAGCGCTCAGGCATCCTACCGTTGTAGTCAAAGACGATATTTTCGACCTTATCACCAGGCAGTATCAGCGAGTGCGCGACCGTGATTTTGCCCTCGTCGTGATCTTTTATCACCTGATAGCTTAGAGGCTCGTTTATGAGCTCAAATTTATTAAAAAACATCCGCCCTCTATACTCGATCTTGCTTACGATATTATCGCGTTTGATCCAGTAGTGGCTCGTGTTCATTTTGATTAGCGCGGTGTCTATGCTCTGCATTAATAAGTCGCCTTATCGTAGATGATAAATTTGCTCGCAAGCTCTTTTAGCTCGGCTTTTACCCTGCTTTGAAGCTCGGCATTATTGATATCGCTTAGCACGTCGGCGATTTTATTTGCGATGATCTCAAATTCCGCCTCTTTCATACCGCGAGCCGTAAGCGCTGGACTTCCGATGCGGATACCGCTCGTGATAAACGGACTTCTAGTTTCTCCAGGAACGGTATTTTTATTTACGGTTATGCCGGCATTTCCAAGAGCGATATCGGCGTCTTTACCGCTAAATTCGCGATTTAAAAAGCTCATTAAAACTAGGTGGTTATCGGTACCGCCGCTAACTAGATCAAAGCCGCGTTTTACTAAAATTTCGGCTAGTTTTTTGATGTTTGCCTTAACTTGCTTAGCGTAAATTTTCCATTCAGGCGAAAGGTTATGTTTAAAGCCTACCGCCTTTGCCGCGATAACGTGAACTAGCGGGCCGCCTTGGATGCCGGGGAAGATAGACGAATTTATCTTTTTAGCGTACTCTTCGTTGTTTGTCATGATGATACCGCCGCGAGGTCCGCGAAGCGTCTTGTGCGTAGTCGAGCTAACCACGTCGCAGTGTGGAAACGGACTCTGATGCTCGCTAGCTACGACTAGGCCCGCGATGTGCGCCACGTCGGCAAAGAGTATAGCACCTACCGTGTCAGCAATCTCGCGGAATTTCTTAAATTCGATCTCGCGAGTATATGCGCTCGCGCCGCACACGATCATCTTTGGCTTTACGATTTGCGCGATTTCCATCACTTTGTCGTAGTTTATGCGTCCGTCAAGCTCTACGCCATAGAAAAAGCTCTGATAAATTTTACCCGAGCTGCTTACTTTTGCGCCGTGAGTTAGGTGTCCGCCGTGGCTTAGATCCATGCCTAAAATTTTATCGCCGGGATTTAAAAGCGCGCCGTAAACGCCCTGATTTGCCTGCGAGCCTGAGTTTGGCTGTACGTTTGCAAATTCGCAACCAAAAAGCTCTTTGCAGCGATCGATCGCTAACTGCTCGATCTGATCGACGTATTCGCAACCGCCGTAGTAGCGTTTGCCGGGATAGCCTTCCGCGTATTTATTAGTTAGGACCGAGCCCATTACTTCCATTACTTCAGGGTAGGTAAAATTTTCGCTCGCGATCATCTCGAGGTGGTCGCATTGGCGTTTTAGTTCTAAATTTACTAAATCAAAAATTTCTTTATCGTAACTTTGCAAACTCATTAATTCTCCTTGGTTTCGTTTTTTTGCGGTCTCATCGCGGGGAAAAGCACCACGTCGCGGATGGATTTTTTATTAGTCAGTAGCATCACGAGCCTATCTATGCCGATACCCTGCCCGGCCGTCGGCGGCATCGCATAGCCAAGAGCCCTCACATAGTCCTCGTCCATCTCGTGAGCTTCGTCGTCGCCGGCGTTTTTGGCTTCTATCTGCGAAGCGAAACGGCCGTATTGATCAATCGGGTCGTTTAGCTCGTTAAAGCCGTTAGCTAGCTCGCGTCCTGCGATAAATAGCTCAAATCTCTCGGCTATATCTGGATTTGCATCGCTTCTGCGAGAAAGCGGGCTAATAGAAATCGGATAGTCGATGATAAAGGTCGGATCGATTAGTTTGCTCTCTACGTAGTTGTCGAAAAGTTCGGCCTGCAAATGACCCAAATCAAGCTTAGCGTTTGCCTCAAAGCCGTCCGCTTTGAGCTTAGCTAAAATTTTATCCTTATCGCCGATGATCGCCTCGTCTAGTCCGCCGATTTCTACGAGCGCTTTTTTGTAGCTTATTCGTTTAAACGGCTTGCTAAAATCGATCTGCATACCGTCAAATTCGATGATTTTAGGCATATCGAGTTTATCAAGAAGCACGTTAAATAGCTCCTCGGTTAGCCCCATCAAATCGTGATAAGTGTGCCACGCCCAGTAAAACTCGATGCTTGTAAATTCGGGATTATGCGTTAGGTCCATACCCTCGTTGCGGAAATTTCTATTCATCTCATAAACCGCATCAAAGCCGCCCACGATGAGACGCTTTAGATAAAGCTCGGGTGCGATGCGTAAAAATCTCTCCACGCCAAGCGCGTTGTGAAACGTGACAAAAGGCTTAGCGTTAGCTCCGCCGGGGATCGGGTGCATCATCGGAGTCTCGACCTCTAAAAAGCCCTTATCCTCGAAAAATCTGCGAATCGTGCTAACGATAACCGAGCGGCGTTTAAAATCGGCCCTAACCTCTGGGTTCATTATCATATCAAGGTATCTCTGGCGGTATCTAGTCTCGATGTCGGTTAGTCCGTGAAATTTCTCCGGAAGCGGCGAAATAGCCTTAGACGCTAAAGTTAGTTCGCTAACGTGCATGGAAAATTCGCCCGTTCGCGTGACGAAAGCGTATCCACGCACATATATAATGTCGCCTACTTCGATATTTTTCTTTACGACCTTAAACCAATCCGGATCAAGCGTCTTATTGCTAAAATAAATTTGGAGATTGCCGTCCTCATCCTCGATGTTGGCAAATATCGCCTTGCCCGCATCCCTGATGAGCTTAACGCGTCCGGCTAGGCTTACCAACTGCCCCTCGGCACTCTTTTCTTCGGTGTCTATAATATGTTTAAATTTGAGCCTAAATTTAGCTATATCCATATCACGGCGCAAAAAGTGCGGATAGGGATTTACGCCCGCGTTTCGTAGCTCGTTTGCGGTCTCTAGCCTTTGGATTTCCAGTTGATTTTCAAATATCACTTGCCGCCCTTTGCCTCTTTGGCGGTACACTCCTTGCATACTCCGTAAAGCTGCATCATGTGTCCGGTTAGCTTAAAGCCGTGTTCTTTTGCTATGCTGGATTGTCTTTTTTCGATCGTTTGATCTTCAAACTCTATGATTGTTCCGCATCTGCGGCATATCATGTGGTCGTGGTGAGGTTTGGTGGCAAGCTCGAATTTTTTCCCTTGCGAGCCGAAGCTGATAGAGGTTACCATCTCGGCTTCCTCGAGTAAATTTAGCGTTCTATAAACGGTCGCGATACCGACGTTTAAGTCGGGATAGGTCTCTTTAATGAAAAAATATAGTCTCTCCGGAGTAAAATGCTCGTCGTTATTATAAAGCGTTTTTAATAAAACCTCGCGTTGCTGCGTGTATTTTAACCCGTTATCTCTTAAAATTTTTTTGAATTTTTCAAGAAGGGCGTCGTATTCTAAATTTTCGATAGTCATCTTTGCTCCTTAAATCGTCGAATTTAGCTCTAAATTCGGTTTATGATCTTGTTTGGCGGCGTCAAAAGGCGTCTCGATATTACCCACGCCGCCGGCTATCGCCTTTACGTCTACATTCATTATCCATTTACCGGTCTCTAGCAGCACGGGGTATAGTTTGCTTCCGGCAAAATACGGCTCAATCTTATTGTTTAGCACCTGAATATTGGATACGGTTACTATTAGTACCGCAAAAACTAGGAAAATTTTAGCGCTACCCACGGCAAAGCCGCCTAGTTTATCTAAAAATCCGAGTCCGCTTAGACCGACTAGTTTTGATAAAAATGCGCCGATACCCAAGCAAACGACCCAAAAAACGATGAGCGTCGATAAAAACCCGGCAAAAAACACGACCGTATCCCCGTCTAGCTTATAGACTTTGTCGCTGATGATTTGTCCGGCTTTTGCCGCAAATCTACTAGCTACCACGATACCGCCGATAAGCCCCACAAGCCCGAATATCTCCTTAATAAGACCGCTTATCACGCCCTTTATGCCTAGTATCAGCACAAGCGAGACTACGACCACGTCAAATAGCGTAACAAACTCCATCACATCCCCAGTAGCGGTCCCAACTCTTGCTGGTTGGTTGAGTATCTCATTGCCATTTCTTTGCTTATTTGATTTGCTCTGAGTGCTTTCATTAGGGACTGAGTTTGAGTTATCATGCCGGTTACTTGCTGATTTAGCTGCATTTGAGAGTAAATTTGATGCACTTTATTTTCGCGTATGAGGTTTGCGATAGCGTTGTTATTTATCAAAATTTCATGGATCGCGATTCGTCCGCCGCTAGTCTTAGGAAGCAAGCTTTGCGATATAACCGCCGTTAGAGAAACCGAGAGCATATTTCGCACTTGAAGCTGCTCGCCGCCTTCAAAGCTATCTATGATACGGTTGATAGTCTGGATGGCAGAGTTCGTGTGCAAAGTTCCAAATACCAAGTGTCCGGTCTCAGCCGCCGTAATAGCCGTAGATATCGTCTCTCTATCGCGCAGCTCGCCCACCAAGATGATATCGGGGTCTTCGCGAAGCGCGCTTTTTAGAGCCTTAGCGTATGAGTGGGTATCCGTACCGACGTTTCTTTGAGAAAAAAGCGCTTTTTTATTCGTATGCACGAACTCTACGGGATCTTCGATGGTTAGGATATGTTTTCTATGGCTTAAATTTATCTCGTTTAACATCGCGGCAAGGGTGGTGGATTTACCGCTACCGGTCGGTCCGGTAACCAGTATCATGCCCTTTTCGCGCTTTACGACCTCTTTAAAAACGCCCGGGGCTCTCAAATCGTCAAGAGAAGGTATGTCGGTAGGGATTATACGAAACGCCGCAGCCAAGTCTCCGTTTGAGGTGTAGTAGTAGTTGCCTCTGAAGCGGCCTACGCCCGGAAGCTCTATCGCAAAGTCAAGCTCCTTATTCTCCTCAAGCTCGCTTTTTTGAGTATCGGTTATCAAAGCGTAGCATATATCTTGTATATCGTGTCCGCTCAAAACTCCCAGCTCAAGCGGTCTTAACGTTCCGTCTATGCGAATTTGCGGTTCGCTTTTTGAAACTAAGTGCAAGTCGCTCGCCTTATTATGCACGACGGTTTTTAGAAGCGTTTCTAGGCTTACGTCTATTTTTTTAGGTTCGAGCGCGTCGCCTATGCCCTCCTGTTTTATTTCTTCCATTTATATTTTCCTTATTCGATTATTTTCGGTACGACGAAAAAATGCTCGCTACTCATAGGAGCATGCTTTAGTATCGTTTCTATCACGTACGAGCTTACGCTTACGTCTTCTCTTAGCGGAGTTCCGCCGTCTATGGAGCTTACGACCGCCCCCACATCGCTTAAGTCCAGCTCGTCTAGTATATCTACGAAATTTAAAATTTCGCTAAGTTGATTTTCAATCTCTTTTCGCTTCTCTTCGCCTATTTTAAGCGAGCTGAGCTTTTCAAGCTTAGCCAGCAGCGTATCGTCTATTTGCATAAAACCTCGTTTAAATTTTTAAATTTTCTCGCATTATAGCACATTTTGTCTTGATTTTTATGGTGTTTTATAATTATTATGCTACAATTACGAACTTTCAATATCTAAAATTTTAAGGAAAAAGCTTGGCTATCAAAGACGATATCAACTCCATAAAAGAAGAGCTAAATACTCAAGAACAATTTTTAGAAAATATGATAAAAAGCGAAAGATTTTTTAAAAAATATAGCAAATTTATCATAACCACTGTCGTTTTAGGCGCGATCGGCGCGATCGGATACTACGTAAACGACGCCTTAAAAGAAAAAGATTTCAAAGCCGCAAACGCCGCCTATGCTAAGCTGATACTTAACCCAAAAGACGAGCAAGCAAAAGCCGAGCTAAAGCAAAAAGACGCCTCTCTTTACGCGCTTTACGAATTTAAAGTCGCCGTCGATAACAACGACACGAACGCGTTAAAATCGCTAGCAAACGAGCAGATTGATCCGCTTTTAAAAGATATCGTAAAATACCAATTAAACGAGCCTAGCGGTCAAATTTTAAGCTCGTATAGAGCCGCGATTAACGGCTATGAGCTATTAAAAGAAGATAAAATCGACGAAGCCAAAAACGAATTTAAGAAAATCCCGTTAAATTCACAGCTACAAGATCTCGTCAAAAATTTAGAACATTATCAAGGAAAAACAAAATGAAAAAATTTCAGACTATTTTAGCCGCCGTTTTGTGCGTGGCCGTACTCGGCGGATGCAGCACGAAAAGGCAATACTTCGAACCGACCGACGTGCAAAATGAAAAAATCTCGGAAGCCAGGCTGCCTTCTAGCATCGCGACAGCAAGCCTAAACGGAGCGGTGCTAAAAAACGGCATGGTTATAACCAAAAGCGGCTTACTTGCGCCGGAGATAAAGCTGCCAAAGGGCTCAACTTTGTTAAATTACGGCGACGGTAAATTTATCAGCTCGGATTTAAACGGAAATTTGATCGTCGAAAATAGCTCCAACGAAATTTTATTTCAAAGAAGCTTTGATCAAGCCGTCGTATCGGCCACTCTTGAGGGCGACAAGCTCGCTGCCTTAACCGCGAGTAACGTCATATATCTCATCGATATCGCGACAAACGAGGTTTTGCTCGAGTTTGAGAGCTCAAACGTCTATGCACAAGACTCTCGCGTAGCAGTGCCGCTATTTATGAGCTCGCTCGTCATTTTCCCTACGCTTGACGGCAAGATCATGATCGTAGATAAAAGCCAAGGCCGAATTTTACGAGACGTAATCGTTAGCAGCGAACAGTTTTTTAACAACGTAATATCTCTAAACGTCGTAAACGACACGATGATAGCCGCCACGGGCAAGCGTATCGTCTCGATAAATCCGGAAAAAACGGTTTATTTTAACGGCGAGATCAAGGATTTAGTCATAAACGGCGAATACGTATATATCCTACTAAAAGACGGCAAAATCGTACTTAGCGACCTAAATTTGAAAAAAATTAAAGACGCGTATTTTAAATTCGCCATCTTTTCAAGCGCCACCGTTTATAACGGCTCGCTTTATATAATGGAAAAAACAGGCTATCTAATCAAGACTGATTTAGCGCTTGACAACGCCAAAATTTACGAGCTTTCAGACGAGGTCGAGAGCCAAATTTTCGCCGGCGCGAAAGAATTTTACTATGACGATTACAGCCTAGAGCTTAAATGACGAAGCAAGAAATTTATCAAGTTCTGGAAGCTAAAAAGATTGTTTTAAAAAATTTAAGCTGGACGCAGCTTGATAAATTTACCAAAAAAAAGACCCTTGCCGCGCTTACGGGCATCGATATGAAGGGATTTTATACGCTTTTGTTTTTTCGCAGCGCAAAGGCTAGATTTTTGAGCAAAGAATTTGAAGCGATTGATGAAATAGCTAGCAAAATTGCCGAGCAAACGGGTATAAATTTTAAGAAAAAGGCTATTTTTTATAGCTCGGATATCTGCTCAAAAACCGTAAATTTGATGAAAGAAAACGGCTACAAATATGACTCTATGTGACGTAGGCAATACTAACGCCACCTTTTTTGAAGACGGCAAAATCACCAAAATCAAGCTCGAAAATTTCAAAGATTTTAAAAGCGACGAGAGGATTTATTTCATCAGCGTAAACGACGAGATGACTCAAAGACTTCGCAGTTTACCTAAATTTGTAAATTTAGAGCCGTATTTCGAGCTAGACACTATCTATAGCGGCCTAGGTATCGACCGGGTCGCTAGCTGCTACGCCGTAAAAAACGGCCTCATCATCGACGCCGGTAGCGCGATAACTATGGACGTTATGATGGACTCGATGCATCTTGGCGGCACGATAATGCCTGGTATCTCGCACCTCTTAAAAGCTTGCGAAGCGATTTCGCCCAGGCTAAAGATCTCGCTAAATTCGCAAATCGATCTCGACGCGCTCCCGCAAAAAACGGCCGACGCAGTAAGCTACGGCATCATAAAACCAATTTTACTTCTCATCGAAAATATGGCAAACGGCTCGAAAATCTACTTCACGGGCGGCGACGGCGAGTTTTTATCGCGCTTTTTTACCGACAGTATCTACGACCGTATGCTCGTTTTTCGCGGGATGCAAAAATTAATCGAACAAAAAAAGGATATTTTATGCTAACGGTTGCTCTGCCAAAAGGCCGCATCGCCGACGAAACGCTTGAGATTTTTAGGAAAATTTTTAATAGCTCGTTTGAATTTGAGGATAGAAAGCTGCTGATGAGCGAAGGCGATTTTAAATTTCTAATGGTTCGCAACCAAGACATCCCGACCTATGTCGTAAACGGCGCTGCAGATATCGGCGTGGTGGGCCTTGACGTGCTTGAGGAGCATCGCCCGGACGTCGTGCGCCTACTTGATCTAAAGATCGGCAAATGTCGCGTCTGCGTGGGTATCAAAGAGGGCGATGAGCTAAATTTAAACGCTCCCGAGCTAAAGATCGCCACTAAAATGCCGCACATCTCGCGCAACTATTTCGCCGCAAAGGCCACCGCACTAAAGATCATCAAGCTATACGGCTCGATCGAGCTAGCGCCGCTAGTTGGCCTTGCCGATGCTATCGTAGACGTCGTGGAAACGGGCACGACAATGAAACAAAACGGACTAAAAGTCGCCCAGACTATCATGCAAAGCTCGGCGTACCTCATCGCAAACAAAAACAGCTTTATCATCAAAAAAGACGAAATTTTATCGCTTTACGAAAAGATCAAAGCGCAAATTTAGGCTAAAATACCTCCTGCGCGATCAAATTTAGATAAGCCTCCGTTAGGTTATAAACGAAAAACGCCTAAGCCCCAATCCCTCGCAGATTCGTAGCGTAAAATTTAAGTTAGAGCGACCAAGCCAAAAAGATACGCGGCATCGGTTCGCGCGCATAATCAAAGCCTTTTTAAAGATAAATTTAGTCTCGATTTACCCGCGCCAAATATCAAATTTATCTAAAAAGCAAGCTCTCTATTTTGGGAGCTAACAGAGCCGCGTTTTGTAAACGCCGTGCTTCAAACTGCTTTAAAATACGTACCGATAATAGACAAAGGCGTTGCGCTAAAATATCATCTAAGAGAAACGACCAAGGCGATAAAAGCGGACGGTATCTTAGCAAGCGATTTACGAACTTCGTCAAATAAGACCCCAAGCAAATACGAACGACGACGAAGCAATAAGGCCTGGCGATAAAGAAAGGCGGATTATCCTATAAATTTTTACCGAAAGTATAAATTATGTCTTAAAAATAAGCAAAAATCGGCGAGAATTTAAACAAATAAAAACTTCAAGTAAGCGCGGTAAAAACTCGTATAAATTTGCACGGCACCCTTGGGAATAAAAGCGATTTTTCAAGCTCCCGTTTTAAAATCTCTTAATCGGAGCAATTTTGCTAAACGCTCTTAGTCCGCCGTCTTTACGGGTTTTGGCTGATACCGGCGGCATAGGCGCGAGCAAATTTAGCCGCATAGGACGCGGTTTTTTTGGCGCGAATGCATTACCGGACGACCGCGAACGTATCAGGCGGCGTTTTATCCGCCTCGCTACTCCAGCAGGCTATCTCGCGGTTCGCCTAGATAAAAGCCCTGAAATTCGTCTACGCCCAGGCGCACGCAGGTATCAAACACCTCTTTTGAGTGGACGAACTCGGCTATGACGGTGATGTCTAGCTGATTAGCAAAGGCTATGATCGCGCTAGCTATCGCCCGAGAATCCTCGCTAGAGTCTATATTTTTGATGATTGAGCCGTCTATTTTGATGTAGTCTGGCTTTAGCTTTAGGATATAGGAGAAGTTGCTATAACCCGAGCCAAAATCATCTATGGCTATCTTTGCGCCCATCCTTCGCACGCGTTCGATAAATGCGCCGATACGCTCGATATTTTCTATATTTTCATCCTCTAGTATCTCAAATATCACCCTTGAGGCGATCTTGTATCTGTTTAGCCTCTCGATGATAAACGCGCTTACGTCGCCGTCGGTCATATCTCGTCCGGATAAATTTACCGAGATGATGGCGCTAGGCTTGTCTTTGATTAGCTTAAAGCTCTTTTCGATTAGCATCTTTTCGATATCGGTGTAGCGCTTGATGCGTTTTGAAACCTCTAAAAAAACACTCGGCGAGATGATTTCAGAGCTATTTTGGATACGGATTAGCGTTTCGTATTTTAGCACCTTGCCGTCCTTGTTAAATATCGGTTGATAAAACGGCACGATTTTATCGTTTATTATAGCGTTTCGTATCATATTTGATCGCTTGATTTGCTCGGCGTATTGAGGAGTATCATCGATATTTTTAAAGTAGCAAAAGAAATCCTTGCCGCTTTGCTTTGCAAACTCAAGTGCCGTCATCGCCTTTTTAAACGTATCGGTCTCATCTAGCGCAAAGCCTACCGTACAGTAGATCTCTATCTCGATTTGCTCGCATCCGTCTTTAGACACGTCTATGACCAGCCCTTTTATGCTCTCTAAAAGCTCGCTTGCCAAATCCTCGTATCTATCTATGAAATAATCGGCGTTTTCGACTAGAGCAAACTGGTCAGGCCCCACGCGGTAAGCCGCCATGTCGTTATCCTTTGCGAATTTTCTAGCTATTTGCGCCATTTTAAGTAAAATTTGATCGCAAGCCTCGGCGCCAAAATAGTTATTCATCTTTCTAAACTCGTCTATATCCACGACTACGATTTTAGGACTCTTCATAGTCGCTACGTCGCGCTCCAAAGCCGTTTTGTTAGGTAGCCCCGTGAGCGCGTCGCTATATAGGCGCTTTTGCATCTCGGAGTTATTGGCTAGTAGCCTAGCGTTGGTTTTCATGAGAGAGATTTGACTGTTTTTGATATTTCTAAAAAAGAGCCAATACTGAAACACGCAAATAAGCATCATAATAAGGGTAACTAAAACGGTATTTTTCATATTTACGGCAAGCCAAGTAAAAAAACGCGGGTCGTCAAAGCCTGAAATTTTTACCGCGTGAACCATATCGTAGCCCAGTATCACGCCGTCGGTTTTTTTAAAATAGCAAACCTCGGCCTTATTATCCGCAATCAGGCGAATGCGCTTATAAACGCCTTTTTGCTCCAAATCCGTATGCGCCCTAGAGTCCATATCGCAAAATTTATAGGGCAAAATTTCGCCTATTAAATTAGGATGCTGCGAGCTGGCAAGTATTGTAAGTTCGTTTTTGTCTCCGGTTTGCTTAAATATCCAAGCAGGTACAGAATTAGCCGCTTCGGCGTACCTTTGAAACTCGTTTATATCGCGCTTGGCCACTTGTTTATAAATCATTTCTACTACGTTCATATACGCTTCGGCTTTAGCGTCCATACCGATGTTTGAAGGGTAATTAACGGAGTCTTGAAATTTATTATAAAATATAAAACAAACGGCTATACACGAACACATCACAAGCACGACGATAGGTAAAACGAGGTAGCGCGTTGCCTTGCTCTTAGATTCTAAATTTTGCATCGACCTTCTTTTGTAATTTTATCGCCATTTTATCATTATTTATTTAAGTTAATCATTAAAGCTAAAATTTATAAAAATAATTTGTGCGGCAAAAAAGCAAAGAAGAAAATAGACGCAGTAAAACAACTATGCGGACGGCTGATTTTTCGTCGCTCTTTTTTGCTAGCTTTTAGGCGACAAGGCGCCGTCGCTAAATTTTAAAGCTCCGAAACTACAAAATGCATAAATAGGCTTAAATTTGACATTTTCAGGATGCGGGTCTCGGTGAGTAAAATTTCGAGTTAAATTTGTAAATTTGATTAAATTTGACTTCAAATTTGATCATAAAACGACAAGGCGAAGTATCTTGCGATGAATTTAAATGTTTTGCTTCCCTTGCGGTCGCAACTGCAAGCAGAAGCGACTCAATTTCCGACCGAAGATAGAACACGTAGTTCATCGAGGGAGGAAATTTCTAGCTCATTTAAAAGCGTGCAAGAGACGAGCCGTAAATTTTGAAATTTACAGCCTTACTATCTGCGCTCCAAATCCCCCCTGCCCCGCCGGCGCGTCGAAAAATTCCTTCACGCTCGGATGTTCGCGCAAGAAATTTTTGACCGCGTAGGCGAGCTTGCCCGTGCCGATGCCGTGATACACCTGCACCTCGTCAAATCCCATCACTAGGCTATCTGAGATAAATTTATCCAGCTTTTGTACCGCTTCGTCCGCGCGCAGGCCGTGTAGATCGAGCGTGACGCTAGCGTTTTGCGGCTTTTGCACGCTTAGATTTATACCTGATTTCTTAGGCGGGGCGGGCGTTTCGCCGCTTATTTTTAGCTGATTTATCGGTACGCGCATACTCACGTTATCGGTTTGTATCACGGCGTCATTTTTGCTAAGGCTTACTACGACGCCTTTTATCTTGCCGTATTTGACGCGATCGCCGACTTTTAGCTCGGGCGGGGCGGAGATTTCGGGCTTTTGCACGGCGCGTTTGACCTCGTTCGCACGGTTTAGGGCGCGCTGTTTTTCCTTGGTATCGTCTAGATTTATCGCGCGTCTGGCCTCATTTATCGCCTTAAAATACTCCCGCTCCAGCCGCGTTATAACCTCGTGCTGCTCGGCCTCTGCTCGCTCTTTTTGCTCTTTTAAATTTTCGATTAGCGAGTCTAGCTTTTGCTCTTTTTTCTCCGCACTTTCGAGTTTTTCTTTGAGCTGCACTTCTAAATTTAACGTCTTTGCGATGATTTCGTTTAGATTTTCTTTATCTTCGCCGTAGATTTTCTTCGCCTGGGCGACCAAATTTGCCGCGATGCCGTATCTAGCCGCGGTCTCAAAGGCGTATGATTTACCGATAGTGCCCTTTAAAAACTCAAATTTAGGCCGCGAGTTTTCCTCATCGTAAAGCGCCGCAACTAGCTCTACGTCGGGGTTTTTAGCTAGTAGCATCGCAAGACGCTTGTGGTGAGTGGTGATGATCATCTTGATATCCTGTCCCATCAGCCGCTCGATCATCACGCCATACAGGCTCGCCGCCTCCTCAAAGTCCGTTCCCAGCTCGATCTCATCGACTCCGATGAGTAGATTTTTTTTCGTAAAGAGTTTAGAAAAATGCACCATACGTCCCGCAAAAGTCGAGATGTCGTTTTTTACGTTTTGCGGATCCTCGATAATGGCGTCAAATTCCTTGAAATTTCCGATCTGCGAATTTTGCGCGTTTATGCGCATCGGCAGCAGGTATTTGGCTAAAAAGGCCGCGGCTATGAGAGATTTTAGCAGCATAGATTTACCGCCCGCGTTTACGCCTGTGATTAATAGCACCTTTTTACTAAAGTCTATGCTGATGCTTTTTGGATTTTTTAGCGCGGGGTGAGCGAAATTTGCCAGCTTTAAATTTGACCCGCCGCTTGGCAGCACAAACTCTAGATCAGCGCTTTTAGCCGTAAAAACACGCGCGCAGTAGGCGTCAAACACGTCAAACGCGCCGTTTATAAATTTTAAAAACGGGAGACCCTTGTGCATCGCGGAGCTAAAAATTTTACAGTGTTCGTAGACGATTTCCTCTTTTTTATCTAGCAGCTCGCTTTGCTCTTTTTTGAGTTTTTGGATGTTTTCGGGCGCGACGTAGAAGTAGCCGCCCGAGCTTCTAGCCACGACCGTGCCCTTTAGCACGTGGTTAAACCCGCCTCGCACGAGCAGCGCCTCGACCGAGCTAATGTAGTGCACCTGCGTATCGACGAGATAGGGCGCGACGCTTTTTGAGTAGATGAGGCGGCGCAGATCGGCGTCTATTTGCGCTCTTTTGGCGCTAAACGCGTCTCTGATACCGCTTAGACGCTCGTCTACTTCGTCTTTTAGTTCGCCGTTTTTGTCAAACGAGTTTGCGAGCTTTAGCATCGGCTGCGGGATCTCGATTTTAGCGAGCCACTCGCCTAGCTTGCCTTCAAATTTGAGCGTTTTTAGGTAGGTAAAATAGCTAATAATCTTGGCAAACTCAAAAATCTCGCTCACGTGCAGCGTGGCTTGCTTGCTAAGGCGCATGAGCGCGTCGTCTAGGTTTTGAGCCGGTGTGGGCGGGTCAAACTGCTTTTGCGAGAGTTCTAAAATTTTCTCATAATGCAGCCTACTATCGCCCGCCATAAAAAGCGGCTTAGGACGCGCTAAAAAGGAGTTAAACCTCTCCATATAGCCTTGCAAATCTAAAATTTTTATAAGCCGCTCAAAGCCCTCCGCGTTTGTAAATTCTTTTTGCTCGCGGTGCGCTGCGGCGTCCGAAACATCGCCGTTTCTTTGCTCGCGCGAGACGTTATATTCTCGCCCGTTCGCCTCCCAAACGCCGCTTTTAGTCAAATTTTGATTATCTTTAAAATTTCGCAATTATTCGCCTTTAAATTCGCAGCCTTCAAGCGCGATCTTGACACTATTTAGCTCCTTTGCCGCACGTTTTGCGACGAAGGAGGACGTGCCGAACTCATAGTTAAATTTAGTATTATTTACATCGAAATTTCCGCATTTTAGGGTTTTGCCTTGATTAAAAAGCGCGACTAGCTCCAGCCTTTTGCCCTGCTCGCTTTCTAGCCTGGTCTCGTAAAAGTACAGCGCCGCCGCGACAAAAATAACCGAAAAAGTGATGATAAATTTCGCCTTTTTACTTAGTTTTTCGTCGCTCACACTAAATATCGCAATCGCGGCAAGCACGCCTAAAAGTACGATTATGACCCTCATGCGTCGCCTCTTAGCTGATATGTGATGTCTCCAGCGCCAAATCCTATAACCAGCCCGTCATCAAGCAGGTTTTTCACGCCAAATTCATCCGTAAAGACGATCCCCTCGCCCTCGCGCGCGACTTTTTGCGTCATCACTGGGTTGTAGCGTTTAAACTCCTCTTTTAAATTTATATCTATGGACGCCTCGCCAGCGGCGTAAACAGGCAGGATAACTAGCTCGTCTATGCCCTCAAAACACTCCTTAAAGGCCTCTAAATTTGCGCTCAGACGCGTAAATCTGTGCGGCTGAAATATCGCCGTAATCTTAGTGATGCCCAGTAGCTTGGCGTATTCAAAGACCGATTGTAAAGTAGCCTTGATCTCGGTTGGGTGGTGCGCGTAGTCGTCGATGAGTACTAATTTCCTGCTCGCGGTTTGGATATCGAAGCGATTTTTCAACCCATTAAAATTTCGCAAATTTTGCCTAATTTGCGCTAGAGAGGTTTCATTTAGCGCGGCCAAGATCGCAAGCGACGCGTCCACGGCGATATGCTCGCCCATGCCCAGCACTTCAAATTTGCCTAAATTTTTTAGATTAAACGCAGTATAAGGCACGAAATCGCGCACGATCATACTAAGCTCGGTGATATCGACGCTCGGATAAAGGCGCACGGCATCAAGCTTTAGCGTACCCAAAAACTCGTCCTCGGCGTTTATCACGCGCACCTTGGCTCGCTCCAAAAAGCCTCGATACGCCGCGTGAAATTTCTCCAAATCATAGCCGTAATGCTCCATATGCTCGGGCTCAGCGTTAGTCACGACGGCTAGATACGGGTTTGAGTTGAGAAAACTACTATCGCTCTCGTCGGCTTCGAAAATGACGTTGTCGCAGGGTTCATATTTCATATTTGAGCCAAACTGCTTAGCGATCGCGCCGATGATGACCGAGCCCTCCACGAGGCTAGAGAGCATAGCCGAGGTCGTGCTTTTACCGTGCGCGCCTGCCACCGAAAATACGCGCTTACCTTCAAGCACCATCGGCAGCGCCTCTTTGCGCGATAGGCACTGCAAGCCTTTACTTCGCGCTTCGACGAGCTCGATGTTATCGGGCTTTATCGCGGCCGAGTAGATGACGAAGTCCTGATCCCTGATCGCGGCCTTGCTGTGCGGCGTGATGACGTCGATGCCCTGCGCTGCTAGCTCGCGCGTGGTCGGGCTTTCTTTGATGTCGCTACCGCTGATGATGAATCCCTTTTCGTGCAAAAACCGCGCGATCGCCGAGATACCGATACCGCCGATACCGATGAAATGGACCTTTTTACGCTCCTTTGCGCGCTTTATTTCATCCACGCTATCCGCTTGTTCGTTTAAATTTGACTGCGCTAAATTTTCGCGACCGGGATTTGACGCCCTACCCGCTTCTACCGTGCGATGAAGCCCGCTTGCTTGGTTAAAATTTCCTTGTTTTAAGTTTTCCACTCGTTTTCCTTGCTGGTTCCTAAAATACTAAATCCCGCGCCCAAGTCTGCGGCTTTAGGCTTATTTTACCCGCAAACGGCATATCTTTTAGCGCATCGCCGCTTGCCGTTACGCTTAAAGTTCGCGTGATTTTTCTTTAAATTTATTAGCCCGATTTTAGCGAAAATGAAATATCAAGACGCTGAAAAGGCGAAATTTACGCGAGTTAGCCGTTTAAAATCGGCAAGGCACTAACCGCCCGAATTCGGCGCAAAGGGTTTGCGTTAAATTTAGCTCTAAATTTAGCCGCTTTCTAGCAAGCCAGGCTCGCCAAAATCAGAAAAAGCGCTTAGCTAAAACGGGCTCTTTTAGGCATTTTACCGCGTCAGCTCAAAGCTAAGATCTATCAGATCCTCAACCTGCCCCGGCGCGATTTTGGAGCTTAAATTTACGCTGATCCAGTGCTTTTTATTCATATGATAGGCGGGCAAAATTTGATCCCCGTCGCACAAAATCGCCGCCAGATCAGGCTTGCATTTTAGATTTAGTATTTCTAGCGCTACGCCGCTTTTAAGCCCCAGCTTGCCGCCATCCACGCGCATAGAAACGGCGAACCATTTTTGGTTTTTCGCGTGGCGAAATACGGCAAATTCCGGGTGCTTGTCAAATATCCGCTCGCCCTGCGCGCCGAATTTCTCCTCGATGTAGCTAAAAACTCGCTTCCGCGCGGGCATCATCTGCATCCTTTGCAAAAGCAGGCATCCAGATGATCGTCCACTACGCCCGCGCTTTGCAAAAACGCATAGACGCTCGTGGGCCCTAGAAATTTAAACCCGCGCTTTTTCATCTCTTTTGCGATAAACTCTGCAAGCGGCGTGGTAGCGGGGACTTGCTTTATATTTTCGTAGCGATTTACGATGGGCTTACCGTCAAATTTGGGGTCAAATTTAGGCAAAAGATAGCCCCAAAGATAGTCGTAAAAGCTGCCAAACTCGCTCACGACGGCGAGAAATGCGCGGGCGTTTGCGGCAAGCGAGTTTAGCTTTAGGCGGTTTCTTATTAGTGCTGGATTTTGCATAAATTTCGCCGTCTGCTCCTCGCCGTAGAGCGAAATTTTATGCGCGTCAAATCCGTCAAACGCCGCTCTCATCGCCTCGCGTTTAAGCAGCACGGCATGCCACGATATGCCCGCCTGAAATCCCTCCAGCACGATTAGCTCGAAAAATTTCGCATCGTCTTTTATAAGCTTGCCCCATTCCTCGTCGTGATATACGCGCTCCAGCTCGCTTTTCTCCGCCCAGTCGCAGCGGATTTTAGGTTTTTGAGTATTTTGCAAAATTGTACTCCTAGTTTGTATAAATTTGAGAGATTGTAGCGAAATTTAGGTTAAGTAAGAGGATAGTAGGTTAAATTTTAGCGAGCTAAATTTTATTTTGAAATTTGGTAAATTTTATGCTTTAAATTTAAAAAGCATTGCAGATAAAATTTAATCTGCAATGCAACGATTTGCAAGTATTTTGAGATGGATTTGGATGTTGCGACGAAAATTTCGATCAAGATAAGGCATATAGCCTATCACCGACCGAAATTTTATAGCTCATTCAAAACCAGCGAAGCGACGCCTTGGGCGTGGTTTCTGTAAAGACGCTCAAAAGGCGCCGTAAATTAGCCTATATTCTCACCGGCTATCATACCAAACGTTAGACAATCAGCAATCGCCACGCTACCTAAGCGGCTGGCTCCGTGTACGCCGCCTGTGATCTCGCCTGCTGCAAATAATCTTGGAATAGGCATCTCGGTTTGTAGCGAGATAACCTGAGCTTTGGTATTAATATCGATACCGCCCATAGTGTGGTGCAGTTTTGGCGTACCGCGCATAGCGTAGAAAGGCGGTTTAGAGATATCTACGCCGTTTGTAGTGGTTTTATCCATTGGTTTACCGAAATCCTCGTCTTTACCCGATTTAACGAAGCTATTATATCTCTCGACGGTCTTTTTAAGCTCTTCGGCAGGGATTTTATAAAAAGCCGCTAGTTCGTCTAAGGTTTCAAATTTCTTTAGTACGCCAGATTCCAGCGGTTTAGTGTAGTGCTCAGGTATGACCATGTTTTTTACGCCCTCGCTATCGCAGAAGTTGATAGGATAGATATCGGCTTTTGCGTCGATTACTTTAAACATAGCTTGAGAGCGAGTGCGGCGGTCTGCTAGCTCGTTCATATAGCGTTTGCCGGTTCTTGGATCGACCGAGATGCCGTAGCGGAAGCTTCCGTTTACGTTAAACATAGAGCCTACGCCAAAGCCTTTTTCATCAGGGCATGCCCATGGACCGAATTGTATCCAGCTAAGTTGCACTGGAGTTGCGCCGATCCTAAATGCCTCTTTCATAGCGCCAGCAGTAGCTCCTGGGTGGTTGGTGCTATCCGTAGTAGGTAGGATTGAAGGATCTTGAACCTGTCTAAAGAATACGTCGCGGCAAAATCCGCCCGCAGCTAGTACTACGCCTTTTTTAGCTTTTATCGTCTTTTTAGTTCCCGTAGTGTTTTCGACGTCGTCTTTTTGGCTCTTTGGATCAAATTTATAATCCTCTCTGATGATCACGCCGTCTACGCCGCCGTCCTCGCCTAAGACGAATTCGTCAAATTTAGCTCTTTGTCTTAGCTCGCAGCCTTGTAGGTTTTTAAAGTATTCTACCATCGGCTGAACGATACCGGATCCCGAGCCGTTAGCTGTTTGAAGCGATCTAGGTACGCTGTGTCCGCCTGCGTGAGTAACTTTATCTATGTATTTAGCGCCGCATTTTAGAGTTAATTTATATGCGTCTTGCGCGCGAGTAGCGATGGTGTCGATGAGATCTACGTGATTTAGTCCGCGGCCGGCCTTTAGGCAGTCTTTGATAAATAGCTCGTTGCTATCTTTGATGCCTTCTGCTTTTTGTTTGTCGCTGTTTGGAACGGCAAATATTCCACCGTTAATTACGGAGTTACCGCCGACGCGTCCCATCTTTTCTAGGATTAGGACTTTGTTGCCCTTTTCGGCTGCGGTGATACCGGCTGCTAGTCCTGCAAAACCGGAACCAACGATAACTACGTCCCACTCCTCGTCAAATTTGACGTCTTTAGCGTTAACCGCAGCTTGCGCATTTACTCCGCCTAGAGCTAAAGCTCCGGCACCTACCATACTTAACTTAACAAAATCTCTTCTTGAAACGTTTGAGTTTTTCATAGCTTCTCCTTTAAATTTATGTTAGCTATCTACTTGTAAATCTTTAACTTACGACTCTACTCTAAATACCTTTATTACTTTTGGCGTCTTTGGCGTCCTCCTTGGGTTAATTTTTAATCATATAGTATGATTATATAACTTAGTTTTAAAATATAAGCTTAAATGAAGAAATAATTTATATTTTATTTGCTTGAATTTTGCCGAGCAAGTAAGATACTCGCGGTATTAAAAATCGTTATTTAAAACAAGCTTTGATTTGAGGTAATGTTTACGGCTGTATATATTTTTGGATCTGCTAAGTAGTCGATTAAATTTGAAAGAAAATCCCGAGCGGAATTCGCTCGGGAAAAAGGAGAAGGGATATTAGCCGTTGAAGTGATTAGTGCTTAGTATCTCTATCGTTCCTGTTTTTGCATCTACTTTGTACTGTAGATTTTCTAGGTTGACGCCCGCAAGTCTCACGATAGTATCGTCTGCGGTTAATGTATTTGCAGTGCCTGCGGCAGTCGCATTTTTATCGTAAACTAGATACGTATCGCCCCTCCAAGAGAAAGCGTATAGTCTATCGTTGTGAGCTTCGTAAGAGCCGTTGTCGCCGCCACCCCAGTTGATGTGTCTTACATAGCCGCTTATGGCTTCGCCGTAAGTCTGATCACCGTTTTGGTTACTAAAGTAAGTAGTGCCTATCCTTAGTCCATCGTCTCGAACAGCCGTAGTATCGTTCCACATTCTGTTAACGCTTATGGTCTGATTAACAGCTTGTATAAGATTATCCATGCCCGCTACGTTAGATAGATCAATATACTTCGTATTGACCGTTAGTTTAACGATATTGTGCGCATCGTAGATCGCCTTATCATTAGAACTGATGGTAGTCGTGTGTTTGCTACTATCTGAAGCGGTTTCGATAAGAATAGCCTTTCTTAGATTTGTCTGCGTAGGCGTAGTAGCGTTCGGTCCGATTTGTCCTTGGATACCTGAGTTTTGTATGATAACATTGCCATTATGCAAGATCGGCGTACCGCCTATCACGGCATTGGCTGGGCCGTTAGCGCCGTGAATATCAGTGTATTCGTTAGAATATAGCACGTGATTGATGATAGTGTGTTCATTTTGCGCAGTGCCTGTTTTATAGAATTTACCATCGGTGTTTAGCACCCAACCGGATCCAGATGATACTGAAGCGGTAGGATCGGATGGGATAATGCTGGTATTACTATGATACTGCTGGGATGAACCATCTACCTTAGTAACGGTCCAATCAACCCATGAAGTACCGGTAGGAGGCGTACCGCTAGAGTGACCTAGCGACCAGTTAGACGGAACGCTACTATAGGTAACTCCAGTTAAAGATTGACCCGTAGTTTTAGTGCTAGACAGATCCGCAGCCACTGGAGCCGAACCGGTCTCTACAAACGGTTTTGTAGCGCCGTTTAAGAATGTCTCGCCCGTATACTGACCATTTGCTCCTTTACCGCCGACGGAAATGTTATGAGCAGCAGTTGTATCAACGGTTCTGTCGTTAGTAGCAGCAGTACCGCCCTGCCATGCAAGGTCGCCGTACTTAGCAGTATACTCATATCTGTCGCCGCCCGCATGACCGTCTGTGCCGGTCTGCGCCACGACTCCTTTTTCTATACCCGGCTGGATAGTAGGCTCGGTATTCATAGCTGGCATATAGCCGCTGATTTTACTTGGATTGGTAGCCTCATCCCTTTGTCCATGTATATTTGAGCCTGCGCTTCCGGTATCTACCGCACTATTTTCTCTACTAGTACTCATATTATCAAAAACGCCTTTTGAGTTATTATTATTTGACATTGTAGTATGGAAGTATCTACCGTGGGTCGCTGCATTGTTGTCGTTTGTAGTATCCGGGCTATTATAGTCGTAAAACTTAACTTTGGTATCCTCTACTCCGTTAGCATGAAGCGTCGAGTTAGAGTACTGAGATACCTTAGAAATAATATCAGGAGACTTAGGATCGTAGGCATGAGCAAACCAATCCGCTAGCTTGATCTTATCGCCGGCTTCGATATTTTTGATAGTTACGATCTTAGTTACGGTAGGATCCGTTTTAGCCCTACTTACGTCAAATAAATCCCTGCCTCTACCGCCGTCGATGACGATCTCGGTGTTTGTCGCTAGAGTACCTACGTGGATGATATCGTCGCCGTCGCCTAGATCCACGTTTAGACGCTTGATACCGTCCGGATTTGCCGCTACGCCAGTGGCCATATCGTTCGCTAGTAGTACTACATCGTTGCCTTGAGTGCCTTTGATATAAGATAGCTTAGCGTGCTGATTAGCACCTAGAGCGCTTTTTTCTCTTGACATGTCGGTATCGCTATCGGCTCCGTTTATCCTATGAGTATAACCGTGGAAATTCGGCACATCGTTACCGGTAACGTGCGTTCCGCCCCAGTCCTTCAAAGTCGTAGTGGCTTTGAAGTTTGTTGCAATGCCTTTGTTGTCAAATAACGGATTTTTTAAGTTTGAACCGCCAACTACGCCAAAGCCGCCGTTTTCTTTAAGATTGTGGTAGTTGCCGTAGTTTGAAGAAGGGTTACCGTTTTGAGTAGTCGTATCCGTAGAGAACGCAACATCAGACAAATTCAAGAAAGAAGTAGAACCGGTTTTTACGTCGCTTAGGTCTATGGTTTCAAGCTTAGAGGTCGTGGCCGTATTAAATTTACCGTTTACGACTAAATTTACATTTTCGCCGGTTGCCTTAAAGGTTTTTAGGTCATTAGGAGATGCGGTACCATCGTCAAATTTAACATAGACGTTAGTGTTGCCGTCGGAATTTGACTGAACGCCTTTCGCCTCTAAAGAGATAATGTCTTGGTTTGCTCTAGCGCCGCCGAAATTTGCTTTTATAGTATTCGTCGTAGCGTATGAGTTGTAGTTATTTTTGTCGCTCTTTAGACCGGTATCGATCTCTTCGCTATAGTACGTAGGAGAGTTAAATACGGCTGCTTTAAATTTGATATTTTGACCAAAAAGCTCGCCTACATTATAGCTACCTGCTACCTGAGATAGGTCGATAGTATTGTTGATGGTCTTGTCGTTGCCTATCTTACCTACCCCGTTAGCATGCGGGTTGGAGACAGTCGTATATTGCCCGCCGCTACTAGCTAGACTGACGTTGCCCCTGGCATTGCCTGCGCTGATCTCTATATCTCTTGCGATGATATTGCCTATTAGGAGGTTAGTAATATTGTTCGCATTTACCCTAAACGTTCCCTCGGTAACTACAGATGCTTCCGTAGTACTCGCGCCATATTGGAAGTTGTGCGTAACGTTGCTCCAGTTGTCAAAATGCGCTTGCATCGTGTCGGTGCTAGTGGTGTTTATACCGTTAGCTATCTCCGCTTGACCTTGCATGTCATTTAGGTTAACGTTTATGTTGCCTTTTGTGAAGATACCTTTATTGGCCTTAAATGAATTTAAATGCTCGGCTTTGATACCGATAGACTGGGCGGTGTCGGTAGTACCTGCGCCCGCGCCGCTACCTTTGCCGATGACGTTATCGGTAAAGAAGACTTTGCCGGTTTTAATATTATTTGAAGCAAGACCGCTAGCGTTAATCTGCTGAATGTCATTAAACTCTCTAGTTCCGATAGCCTCGAAATTCGTATCGGTGTTGATATTAAACACTTTTAGCTTTTCAAGGAAGGTGGCGTCGACGTTGCTTAGGATGTTTGACTTTGAGTTTATGGTTAGCTTGTCAAAAGACGTTTGAGCCTGTGTAGCAGACGCTGCAAGATCAGCTAGGGCTATGTTAGTTATGCTTATGCCTGTAGTATTTGCATGGGAGTTACCTAAAGTGCCCGGGGAGTTGAAATTTACGGTTATATCTTTAGCTCTAGGGGCGATGATGCCTATGCCTTCAGCTGCATGCATTTTGTTGGAGTCTACCCAGTTGCCCGCTATTTTTTGCGCATATACGTTTTTACCGATATTTACAGTTACTTTTTCGCTCTCGTCGGCAGATACATATGCAGTTACCTTGCTTCTTAGACCTGGAACGGTAGGGTTTATGATAGCTTCGCCTACAGGATTTCTAGGATCTATGGTGTTTTCTACATTGATGTTTTCTAGATAGCCGTTTGTAAACTGCGTAGTGCCGTAAGGACCGCTAGAAATAACAGGGTTGCCGCTCTCGTCAAGAGCCGGTTTATCCACGGTAACGCTTTTTATAGACGAATTTACTACTTTTAGATTGTCTTTAAATTTGCTTGTATATAGATGAGTGACGTCTGAGCCGGTAAAATCTGCTGTAGCGGTGCTGTTGGCTACGCCGGTATCCACTTTCTCGATGCCGACTTTTTCTACGTTTTTGATGTTGAATCTGTTTTCGTTAGCTTTTAGATGCTTTACAATCACTTCGTCATTACCCGCTCCGCCGTCTATCTCGAAGTACGGTCTAGCGTTTGCCGCGCTAACGTCTTTAAAGTCTAAATTTATAACGTCTTTACTGCTACCGCCTTTGATGATGCTAGTAGCGCCGGAAGGGGTAGAAGCTAGAGCCTTGTAAGTATAATCAAGAGTGGCCGTAAAGGCTGATGCGTCGAATTTTTCTATGCGGTCGCTTTCGGCTTTTACCGTTAGGTCGGTGTTGCCTTTTACGGTTATATTTTTATAATGATTTCCCGTATCTGCGCCAGATTTTATAGTTACGTTACTCTTCTCGCCCTTAGTAGAGATGTTTAGATTTTCGATATTAGGGATGTTAATGCCCGCATTATCGCTTCCTGTTACGCCAGTGATAGCGTATTTGTGTAAATTTACCTTATCTAGGGTTAAATTTTGAGTATCGTTAACGCCAGCGATAGTGCTTGAGTTGTAGTCTAGCTTAAAGCCGTCAGCAGCGTTGCTAGTTACGTTTTGGAGGCTGATATCCACGATATTTTGCGGATTTAGTAAATTTAAACCGTTTTGGCTATCTAAGGTTACTTTTTTAAGCCCCTCTATGCCTCGCGCGTTAAAAGTCTTAGCCGTAGGCGCCGTAGAGGTT
>CAUQMF010000014.1:0-27513 GCA_963518965.1 uncultured Campylobacter sp. | reverse complement strand
GTTTTACGGGCTTTAAAACGACAACGGCCAAAATCCGTTTGCCGTTTCGTAACTTTAAGCCAAAACAAGCCTTAAATTAATTTTACCGTGATAAAACAAAGATATTTTCAGATTTTATTTTATTTTGATATATTTTAAGTATAATTCTCAATTTAATATAATATGAAAGTTTTTGCGATGGATTATCAAGGATTATTTTTAACGGCGCAGTTTCTAAACGATAGAAAAAAGGCTAGCAGAAAGGAACGACCGGCGTTTTTAGCAAAAAGCATAAACGCCTCGCAAAGCAAAGCCGACGCGCTCATAAATGCGCTAGCCGCAAGCGCAGCTATTTTAAATTTGCCGCCGCCGCAAAGACTAGTCGTAAAAACCGGACGCGGGATATACGAGATAAGCCAAGCTGGCGAAAAAATACTAAAAGGCAAAGACGCGCGGCAAAATTTTATGCGAAAACTAGACGAAATTTACGGCGCCGCGCAAAAATCGCAAACGCTAAAACGCCCCTCGCCCAGGATACGAGAATACGCAAAAGACGTTGCCTTAGCCTTGCTTTGCGAGCTAAAAGATAAATTAGTCGGTGAGTTAAAATCAAAACCCATGCAGGCGTTTAAATCGCTCGCGCTAAAAATCGTTAAAAAACATAAAATTTTAGGCAAAATTTATGCCTTTAGGCATATTTTTATCGCGGTTTTGGCGGCTAAACTCGCATTTGAGGCTTTTCAAATCCTAAGGCGCAGGCGCGAGAAAAGACTGCAAACGGCTACTTTAGGCTAAATTTAAACTTTCATAGCATTTGAAGGCAAATGATTAAATTTATACTTAACAATATGCAGTAAAAAAATATAATTAAAAAATGATATATTAAATATTTGACGGTAAATATCGTAACTACTACCGCCTCAAGTATTCGAACGGCGCTTGCGATGCATTCGTTATCCACGAAAATAACAAAGCGATCTATATAATGCTTTATAAACATTATTATTTTTAATAAAAGCCCAATATCAAATAAAAATCCGATTACGATAGGAAAAACGAAGATTACAATTATAAATTTACTAAAACTAAAATTCGCATATCTAGGCGTTCCCCAAAAATCAAGCTTTACGGAGTAAAATTGAGACGGAAATATCGCGATACCGATCAATACGCCGGCTAAAATTTCGCTCAAAACGCCCATAGGTACCGGCAAATTCGGAGCAAAACTATGATACAAATAGCACGCAGCGACCAACCGCGCCGCAAAAAGTGAAAATGCGATATGAGCCGTAAACATCGCAAATCCAAAAGACTTTTCGCCTTTTGTCGATATATCTGCGCTTAAATTTATCACTTCATTATCTTTACGTTTTTGTTGATTAAAAACTCTTCCAAATTTTTAATATCGCCAGCATTAAATAACGATAAATTAACTCTTGCAAAATAAAATACGGAATCGACGGTTTTTATAATCATATATTTATTTATAATTTTAACGTATTTTATTTCTTCATAATCTACGCTTCTTTCTCTAAACAAATAATAAATACTTAAAAAAGTATCGTAGCAGGATATCTTTTTTATAAAATACGAATAAAAGTAAATTTTTATAAAATAAAAAATACCTAATATACCGATAAACGAATAATTATTACCGATTAACATCAAATAAATAGATGCGCTAAGCATAACGATTTGAAACAAAATCTCAAATGACCCGCCGATATATTTAGCACGTTTCACGCTAAGAAGCGTTTTGGGCATGACTATCTCTATATATGCTCCGCTACCGTCGGCAGTCTCTATACGCATCACGTCGTATAGTTCCTTATCGTATTCCTCGTCAAATTCATACTCTACGTTTTCTTCGTATTTTTCTTTTTCCATATTTCTTCCTATTTTTTATTTATTATACATTTATAAAATAGTTTTTTTGCTTAATTAAATACTTTTTAATTTCAAAAATCCTCTCGCCTGCGCGTTTACTTTTAAAAATAGATATGTAAATTTAGCTAAACGTAGTTAAAATTTAGAGGCGAACTAAAAGCAAATTTATATGCAAATTTGACAAAAAACTCAGGCCCGATTTACTCTAAACTAAAAAACCGCCTCATCTTGCGCTTCCAGTCGTCTTTTGGTATTTCCGTGTCGTTTGGATCGTCGCTCCAGACCTCATGCTTGTCCTCGAAAAATATCGCAGACCTTTGAGCTTGCGGCATAAATTTCGTCTTGTCCTCCACGGGGATTTTGTTCGCCCGAAAATACTGCAACAGCTCAAAATAATCATCCCTGCTATAGCAATTTACCAAAAAATAATTTCTATTTTTCATCCTGATGACGAAATTTTTACGCAGTAGCCATAGCGGTTCGCCGGATTTTTTGAGTTTATAGATTTTAAACGGTAGCACAAATATCAAATAAACTAAAAGATATCTTATAAAATCTCTCGTTTTGTTAAAATGCACGCCGATAGAGGACTTTTTATAGAGCTGATACGGTGTAAAAAAGTGGAACCTGCCGTATCTGCTATCAAGTTCGCTAATAACGCAAAAATAGACCTTTTCTACGTCTTTTACGAGGGCGATTTTCTCCTCGCTCTCTACTTCGTTTACATAGACATACTCTATATGATAAATTTGCTCGCTAGAAAATCTAAAAAAGCTCGGTTTTTGTTTAAAAACTCGCGGCGCAAAAATATAAGTATCGTGCAGGTCGGATAATACAAGATATGCGGGCAAAGCAATAAGATAAATGCGGTGTAAAAGCCCATAGTCATAGTCGCTAAAAGCAAATCCAAAAACGAGAATCGAGAAAAGAATAATATACCATCCCGCCAAAAACAGCGCGCCGTAATCGTTTATGATTATCGGATTTTCGTCGTAGTTTCTCAAATTTTCTCCAAATTTCGCTTCACGCAGTTAAATTTAAAATGGATAACAAAAGGCGAAAGAGAGCTAAATTTAACTCGGCAAATTTAAGACCGACTCATCGTAAAACCAAAGCAAATTTAAGCGACCGCCGTCAAGCCAAAGTCGCTTAAATTTGAGTAAAAAGCAAAATTTGGCGCGCCCCAAATTTAAACCCCCGAGTTTAAATTTACCCGAAACAAATCCAAATTCGAGCGGCGCGTATAGTCAAATTTATCCGTTTTTTCTAGCAAATTCTTTCATAAACTCAGCCAAAGTCCGCACGTTTTCGATACTCACGGCGTTGTATATCGAGGCTCTGATGCCGCCTACGTGACGGTGTCCTTTTAGACCTAGCATACCAGCATTTTCTGACTCGGCGATAAAGGCCGCCTCCAGCTCGCGGTTTGCGATGGTAAAGCTAACGTTCATCAGCGAGCGGCTATCTTTTTGCGCGTGACCTTTGTAAAAGCCACCAGAACCATCTATCGCGCCGTAAAGCAGCGCCGCCTTTTGCTCGTTGATCCGGTTTATCGCCGCTAGACCGCCCTGCTCTTGCACCCAGCCTAGCGTCAAATTTAGCAGATATATGCCAAAGGTCGGAGGCGTGTTGTATAGCGACGCGGCCGACGCGTGCGTGTCATAGCGAAGCATCGTCGGAGTGCGCTCCATGCAGGCTCGCTCCAGCATATCTTTGCGGATGATGACAACGGTTACGCCGCTTGGGCCGGCATTTTTCTGCGCGCCGCCGTATAGCAGCCCCATGTCCGTGAAATCAACCGGCCGCGAGAAAAAATCGCTCGACGCATCGACTACTAGCGGAGCTTTGGAGCGAGGCAGCTCGCGGTACTGCGTGCCGTAGATTGTGTTGTTCGTGCAGACATAGCCGTATGCGGCGTCATCACTAAATTTAACCTCAGGGATGCGGTCATAGGAGGTTTCCTTGCTGCTGGCGACCACTTCGTAGGCGATGCCGACATTTGCGGCCTCTTTTATCGCCTTACTAGTCCATACGCCCGTGTCCGCGTACTGAGCGACGCCTTTGGCGGCTAAATTTAGCGGTATCATCGCAAACTGCAAATGCGCGCCGCCTTGCAAAAATAGCACGTCATACTCTTCGCCGATGCCGTATAGCTCGCGCGCCTTGGCCATCGCGCCATAGTGCACCTCTTCAAAAATTTTGCTTCGGTGGCTGATTTCCATTATCGAAAAGCCCTTGCCCTGATAGTCGGTGAGCTCGTTTTGCGCACGCTCCAGCACGCTAAGAGGCAGAGCCGAAGGGCCCGCACTAAAATTTAGCTTTCTATTCATCCAAACTCCTTTCAAATTTGAGCTGATTTTAGCGTTATTTGCGTTAAAAAATCATTTCGCGTCGCAAGGTCGGCAGCAAAAGCTCGCAAATTTTACACTTTAAGCTACCTTTTGATACAATTTTTCATATTAAGGAGCGAAATTTGATAGAGATCGAGCGTAAATTTATCCTGCGTGACGCCGCCGTCATAAACGAGCTAAAAGCCCGCGACATCGACGTTCAGCAAAAAGATGTGACGCAAATTTACGTCAAAATCACTCCGCTTGAGGAGATTAGATTTCGCGAGGCTTCGGGCGTTTTTACGATCACGCAAAAATCAGGCGTCGGTCTAGCGCGCGAGGAAAACGAGAGCGAAACTGACGCCAAAAGCTTCAAAAAAGCCCTAAAAAACGCAGTCGCCGCTCCGATAAAAAAGACGAGATTTTTATTTAAGCTTGACGGCATTGCCTGCAACGTCGATATTTTTCACGGCGCTTTAGAGGGGCTTGTTACTTTTGAGGCCGAGTTTGCTAGCGAGCGCGAGGCGGCGGAGTTTATCCCGCCCGAGTTTATCGCCGCGCACGCAAAGAGCGAAGTCACGGAAGACGAACGCTATAAAAATAAAAATTTAGCGCTTTTTGGCTTGCCGCAGGGCGGTTTCGACGCGCAAAAGTGCATTGAGATTTTACGAAACAGCCCGGGGCTGGAGTTAAATTTACCAAGCTACATCGGCGCGATGGATGCGATGCGGACGGTATTTTTTCAGATACTTACGCTGCTTAGCAAGCACCTAAACGAGTACGCAAACTCTAGCGACGCCGAGGCGCTGCATCAGATCCGCATAAATTTGCGCAAAACCCGCTCTTTGCTCAAAATTTTCGCTCCCGTTTTCGACTGCAAAACGGCGCGGCATTTTTTGCTAAATTTTAAAAAACTAGCCGAGCTAACTAACCAAAAGCGCGATATAGACGTGTTTTGCGAGTTTTTGCAAAATCAAAAAGGCTTTGAGTCGCTAGCTAGCGAGCTGGAAAATTTAAGCGCAACTCTAGCCAAAAGCGTCCAAGCCGAGCTACAAAGCGAGGAGGCAAACGAAATTTTGCGCGACTGGGAGGTATTTTTACGCGAGGGAAGCGACTTTTTTAAAGGCGAGCTAGGAGACGCGCCGATAAAAAAACTCGCGGCAAAATCCATGCGAGCTCAAATTTTACGCTTCAAAAAATCTCTCTCAAATTTGAGCGAAACCACCCAAAACGCGCAGTTTCACAAGTGCCGCATCGAGATAAAAAGGCTAAGATACTTAAGCGAGATTTTTGGCGGCGGTTTTGGTTTTGCCGCAGCTAAAAAATGCTTTAAAAAGAGCAAAATTTTACAAGAAACATTTGGCTCGCTGCAAGACGCCGACATCTGGCTAGGCCTGCTAGCGCACGTAAAAAGCGGTGCCGAACAAAAGCGCATAGACAAACTCCAAGCTAAAATTTACAAAAAAATCTACGAGCTGCGAAGTGAAATTTTAGACTCAAAACCTAAAATTTTAAAAAGCCTGACAAAGCTTTCGCACGGCTTAAAAATTTACTATATCTAAAGAGAAAAAATGGAAAAACAAGAAAAAATAGTTCAGATGTTTAACGACATCGCGCCCACCTACGACCTGGCAAACCGCGTGCTGAGCATGGGTGCGGACGTGAGCTGGCGCAAGATTGCGTGCAAAACGGTTCTGTCAAATTTCAAAGACTCAAGCGTAAATATCGTCGACGTCGCATGCGGCACAGGCGACATGATGGGCTTTTGGCAAAAGACGGCGGGCGAGTTTAACGCAAAAATCGAAAATCTAATCGGCGTCGATCCCTCAAGTGGCATGCTCGCAGTCGCCAAGCAAAAATTTCCCGAGTTTAAATTTATCGAGGCGCTAGCGACGCAAACGACGCTTGATAGCGGCTCGGTGGACGTTCTTAGCATCAGCTACGGCATCAGAAACGTGGTCGAGCGAGAAGCCGCGCTAAGAGAGTTTAACAGAGTGCTAAAAATGGGCGGATACGTCGTAGTGCTAGAGTTTACCAAACGCAAGAAAAGCGGGATTTTAACGGGTGCTCGCGACTTTTATCTAGGTAAAATTTTGCCTAAAATCGGCGGCTTTATCTCCAAAAATCAGGAAGCCTACGAGTACCTACCAAGCTCGATCGAGGGCTTTTTAGACGCAAAAAGCTTTGCGGGCGAACTTACTGCCGCAGGCTTTGAAATGCGCCTTTGTAAGAGCTTTTCGATGGATATTTCTACCCTTTTCATCGCGCAAAAGGCCCGTGAGTGCTAAGCGTCAGCGAGCTAAACGAGCAGGCTAAAACGCTACTTGAGACGACGTTTTCCTACGTCGAGGTAGAGGGCGAGATCTCGCGGCTCGTTAAACACGGCTCGGGCCACTGGTACTTCACGCTAAAAGACGAAAAGGCAGCGATCTCGGCCGTCATTTATAAATTTAACGCCGCTAAGCTCAAATTTGATGTCACGGACGGCATGAAAGTCGCTCTCTACGGCAAAATTTCGCTCTACTCGCCAAGCGGCAGCTATCAGTTTATCGCGACCCTCATACGCCCAAGCGGCGAAGGCGAGCTCGAGCTTGCGTTTAAACAGCTAAAAGCACGGCTTGAGAGCGAAGGGCTTTTTGATATCTCGCGCAAAAAACCGCTACCCAAATTTCCGTGCAAGATCGCGCTTATTACCTCAAAAACATCAGCCGCGTTGCAAGATATGCTGCGTATCGCGCACGGACGCTGGGCGCTGGCAGAAATCATAGTTTTTGACTCGCTAACGCAAGGCGAAACCGCGCCCGCCTCGCTCATACGCGCGCTAAAAAGAGCCGACGCAAGCGGAGCCGACGCGATCGTGCTCGCGCGAGGAGGCGGCAGCAGAGAGGATCTGTGGTGCTTTAACGACGAAAATCTAGCCCGCGAGATCTACGCCGCGCGCACGCCCGTGATCTCGGCCGTCGGACACGAGATTGACTACGTGATCAGCGACTTTGCGGCGGACTTTCGCGCTCCGACTCCAAGCGCTGCGATGGCTGCGCTACTGCCCGATACGGGCGAGCTAATGCAAAGCATAGACAGGCTAAGCGAGGCGGCGGACGCGGCCTTTATGCGCGTTTGGGATCGTAAATTTAACGCTCTAGCGATGATGAGAGCGAGATTTGCACAAGCTAGCCTAGAGCAAAAAATCTCTCGCAAAGAGCAAATTTTGCTAAATTTAAGGCAAGTTTTAGATGCCTCCGTGCAAACCAAACTGCTCAAATTTGAAAACGCGCTCAAGCTCGCTCGCGCCGCATACGCGCAGCAGGAGTCCTTTTTCGCGCAGATTTCAAATTTCGTCCGAGTACAAAAGGACGGCAAAACCGTAAATCTAAGCGAGCTAAAACCTGGCGACCGCATCGCGCTAAGCTCGGTAAACGCAAGCAAAGAGGCGGAAATTTTATAGCTAAATTTGATCCGCGGACGCAGCGGCTTAAGTTTTTGGGCGGGTTAAAAATTTTTAAGCTAAAAATAGTAAGATAATAACGCAAATCAAAATTTAAAGGAGCGATATGAAAACGAACGTAAAATTTTTACTAGCCGCGTGCGCCGCGATGCTGATAACCGGCTGCGCGACGGAGAGATCGCGCGTAGTCGAAACGCCAAAAGTCCAAACCCCAAGCGCCGCCTATCAAGGGCAAAAGATCGCCGTTTCTATCGGCCGCTTTAGCAACCAGTCCTCATACCAAAACGGCGTATTTTCAGACGGCGAGGACAGACTAGGCAACCAAGCCCAGACCATCCTCATCTCAAATTTACAGCAAAGCGGGCGCTTTTCGGTGCTTGACCGAAGCAACATGCGCGCCATCAAAGAAGAAAGCGCGCTAAGCAAAGAGGCGCAAAACATCAAAGGCGCAAGGTACGTCATCACGGGCGACGTGACTGAGTTTGGCCGTAAAACTACGGGCGATCATCAGCTTTTTGGGATACTTGGCAAAGGCAAAACCCAAACCGCCTACGCGAAGGTAAATCTTAACGTCGTGGACGTGAAAAACTCCGAGGTGATCTACTCCACTCAAGGTGCCGGCGAGTACGAGCTCTCAAACCGCGAAGTACTAGGCTTTGGCGGTAGCGCGGGGTATGATTCGACGCTAAACGGCAAGGTGCTAAGTCTAGCCATCATCGAGGCCGTGAACAACCTAACGCGCGGGCTTGAAAGCGGCGCTTTTAACGCGAAATAAGGATAAATTTTGCGCTTTAAAACTTTAGCCGATTTCGCACTCGCCTCCGCCGCCGCCCTGCTACTATCTGGCTGCGTGGACGACTCGCCTAGGCAACTGTACTACTGGGACGGCGCCTACACGAGCTCGGTCTACGAGTATCTAACCCAGGAGGGCGACGCGGGCGCGCAGATCGCCGCACTCGAGGAGAGCCTGCAAAAAGCCTATCAAAGAGCAGCCAAAGTCCCGCCCGGACTACATGCGCATCTAGGCTTACTCTATCTTTCGCAAGGAAACGGGGCGAAATTTAAAGCCTACGTCGAAAAAGAGGCCGAGCTTTACCCCGAGTCGCACGACTACGCGATGTTTTTGCTAAATCAAAATAGCAAAACTAAAGGCACGGCGGGCAAAACCGAGGCAAATTTAAGCGAGCAGACGAAGGAAAAATCAGGCGCAAGCGAGCCGAATTTAAGCGACAAAAGCTCAAATTTAAGCGAACAAACGAGCAAGCAAAATTTGAAAAACAAACAAACAAAATCTGCCAAAACGAGCAAGACCGCAAAAGGAAGCCAAAATGAAAAATAAAATAAAATCGGCGCTTCTTTGCGCGTTTGCGGTGCTATTTCTGGGCGCATGCGCTGGCTCGCAGCCCGAGGTTTACGACTATTCGGCGTTTTTACAGACCAAGCCTCGCTCGATCGTCGTCGTGATGCCCACCAGCGACTCAGCCGAGATAAAGGCCTCCGCAGCGGTGCTGGCAAACGCGCTCTATCCGCTTAGCGAGGCTGGGTATTACGTATTTTCGCCCGCGCTCGTAAACGAAACCTTCAAAAACAACGGCATCTACGACGCCGCAGAGATCGCGCAGATCTCTGCGCACAAGCTTAAGCAGATATTTGGCGCTGATGCCGCACTGTATCTAAACGTCGCGGACTACGGCACCTCGTATATGCTGATTAACAGCGTAACGCGTGTGAGCGTAGCGGCGACTCTAGTGGATCTAAACACGGGCTCCGTGCTCTGGCAAAAAAGCGCGACCGAGGCAAACGACTCCGGCGACGGCGGCGGCAACCTCATCGGCATGCTAGTTTCCGCCCTAGTTAAACAGATCGCCGACTCGGTCTCGGACGCGAGCTTTGATCTATCGGCGCGCGCGGACGCGATTTTGTTTAGCACCGATTGCCGCGACTGCTTGCTTTACGGCCCGTATTCGCCGCGATACGGCCAGGATAGGCAGCTTGGCGGCGGCAAATAAATTTTAAAAAGGACGAAAATGAAACTAGCCGAGGCGCTGATACTGCGCGCCGACATACAAAAACGCATCGAGCAGCTAAAATCAAGGCTCGCGTACAATGCAAAGGTGCAAGAGGGAGAAAAGCCTAGCGAAGAGCCAAAGGCGCTACTAGCCGAGCTAGACACGCTCACGGGCGAGCTTGAGCGCCTGATAGTTCGGATAAATTTAACCAACTGCACCGCAAAAGCAGACGGCAAGAGCCTAACCGAGCTAATCGCCAAGCGCGACGTACTCACGCTAAAAGCGGGTGCGCTGCGAGCTTTCGCGCAAGTTGCCGCGCAAAAGATCGATACATATTCGCGTAGCGAGATTAAAATTTTAAGCACGGTCGACGTCGCGGCGCTGCAAAAGCAGGTGGACGAGCTAGCAAGGCAGATCAGACAGCTTGACACGACGCTACAAGGCGCGAACTGGCAGACCGATCTGATCGACTAAAGCGTCAAATTTAAATTTCGGGTAAGTATCGCAAGAGGCGAGCATGAAAACCTTCCCTACAACGGAACCCTACCGCTCGCGGAAACGGGCGCACCCCTTTTACGATTTATTTTCAGTAAATTTATAAGGGTAACGTAAATGCGCAATGTAACTACCTAATGCTGATCTAGCGATACCGAGGGCGGGAACGGGGAAATTTAAAACGAAATTTTGATTTTACGGCGCGGTTTGCGGGCTTGCCTCAAGGCCAAAGAGTAGCGCCGCGGTAAAACGCAAAATTTAACGACGGATTTTGAGCGCGCTTGGTTTTATGACTTTTATTTGAGCCAAAAATAAGACTCGCTGCAAGCGCTATAAATTTAAAAATCAAAACAAAGCTAAATTTAGCGCGCGAGGGCTTTTAAAATACGGTTTGCCAAGGCAAGATGGAAGCGCGGTAAATGCCTAAAATTAGCCGAAAAATCGTAAAGTCGCCGAGCAAATTCGCGCGCAAGGGAGAAAAATGGAAAATTTATTACTAAAGCAGCTACGAGAGGCGTTGCCGCAGGGTATGCGAGTACCAAGTGAGATCGAGGCGCTTTATACGTGGATAGAGGCAAACGGTTTTGCGAGCGACGAGGATGGGCGCAGGCGCGGCTATCTCTACCCGCAGGATCGGCTGAAGCAGAGCTGGAGCGATGATGAGCGCGAGGGCGGCACGGACATCTCGTTTTTCGCCGGCGAGCCGGAGAGCAGTGATCTGGGGCTTAGCTACTGGTTTTACGGCAAAGAGCGCGAGCTAGACGCAGAGATAAAAAATAGGCTTTGCGTATTTGCAAGTAGCGGCAAAGACGGCTCGATGTGTGCGCTATGGATGGATGATGCGGGCAAAACCAAGATCGTACACATGGGTTCTGGTTCAGGTTCGACGATGACTTGCGTTTTGACTCGTAACGGGCTTGATTTTTTACGGCTACTTGCGATAGGATACGACGAGATATGCTGGAGCGAGGTTTTTAGCTCGCCGCCAAATAGCGACGAAGACGAGCTTTTCGTACATCCAAACGAGCCGTTTAAGCAGTGGGTGCGTGAGCGCTTTAAAACGACGATCCCGCAAACGGCGCTTGAGATCGCGACGCCTGCGGATATGGACGACGACGAACCTAGGGACGAATTTTTGATCTGGATAAGGAGCCTTTGGGAGTAAAATCAGGCGCTAGTTCGGCGGGGTTTTAGCCTTTGCGGATACGAAAGGCGGGTTTTTGACGATTTAATCCACCTTAAAAATACGCCTGAATTCGGCCGTAAATTTAACGCTCTAACGCGCAAAAACAAAGCCGCAGCGAAACGCAAATTTGGATTTAATCTAGCAAAGCCGCAAAAATCCATAAGACGCCCTGTTAATCCGCGCCTGATTAAGCGCGAAAAAGGCGGCGCAAAACGGCTAAATTTACGGGCACCCATCCTAGTTTTTTTAAATTTAGAGCGACTAAATTTAATGCCGAGGAGCGCCTCTTGCTAATCCTGGCGCTTGACTTAATCTCGCAAATTTAAACGGCTCAAAATAAATCCAAAAATCCGAAGCCAAGCGCAAATCTCGCCCTGTCTCGCTAGACCCGCAAACTCCTAGCCGCCGAGCCGGCCTGTTTACCTTTTGCTAGTTTTATCCTTGAGTATAAATGCCTCTTGCTTAAGAAGTTGCTTTATTAAGGCTATCTTGGGCGATAAAATTTGGCACTTCTTAGGCTCGGCTGCGAATTTATCCAAAAGGGCTTTTTATAACCGCGCGCTGAGCTTTCGCAAATGCCATTTAAAGCGCCCTTGTTTCTTCAAAGCTATATTTTGTCGGCGCCTAAATTCTCGCAAATGCTTTGCGCCTCACGGCAAGCACTAAACGGTGTCTTGTCTAAAATTTCAAAGTTGTTTCATCTTCCAAAAAGCGGTCCTACGAAGCATAAATATAAAATCGCCGTTTATAAAACGACTTCAACCGCGTAAATATCGTCAAATTTGACCCTCGTCTTTACCACCGTTAGGCTTTTATCCATCAAATTTACGTTTGAAACCAGCCCCTCGGTGCTCACGTAGCTCTGCCCGTCGTGATATGTGATTTTTACCTTGTCGGCGGGCTTTAGTTTGCTTATTTTATTTAGGATTTCTTCTATCTTTGATTCGTCAAGATCTAGCTTTTCGCTCTTTTCTCGCTCCTGCGCTTTTAGGGCTTTTTCTAGAGTAGAGAGAGGATTAAACGAGCTAAAAATTTTGGCTCTGTCCTTATTCACCGCTTTTGTGGCCTCCTATCTTTTTATTTCTATCTCGTCCGGTGGCTCCCGGTAGCAGGTCGATAGCCCTTAGGATGGAGTTTTTGCCGTATTTTTCTTTTATCTTATTTAGGGTTTTTAGCACCGTTTTTTCTTTTGCGTTTTCTTCTTCAAAGAGGCTTCTTTCGGTTTTGCTCTCTTTTACGACGTCGTTTGCCGATAAGCCGATTTGCCTTATGAGGCCTGCGTTTTTTATCTTTTTTAGATATAGCTCTTGTGCTGCATCCATGAGCACGCTGGCGATATTGCTAGGCGTTTTAAACCTTACCGTGGCTCTTTGCGTGGGTTCGTTTTTATCGGCGAATTTGATATTTATCGTGAGTCCGCTAGCCCGCACCTCCTCGTTTATCATTTTTAGAGCTAGCCTATCGGTCATCTCTTTTAGCACGATTAGAGCCTCTAGCCTCTCGTAGTCTCTAGGTAAAATTTCAGAGCTAAAGTATGATTTGGTCGAGGGTTTATAAGCCTTGATACCCGCTATAGTGGTGGGCTCGATGCCGTTTGCGTGATCTAGCGCGATGTGAGCGTCGATGCCAAACACCCTCTCAAGCAGACTAAATGGCGCGTTTGCCATATCCTTCATGCAAAATATCCCGTATCTCTCAAGCTTGGCCCTAGTTTGCTTGCCTATACGCCAAAAATCATTTAGCGGCTGATGCGTCCAGAGCTTTTCTTTATAGAGCGTTTCGTCTAAAAAGGCGATATTATCCTCGCTGTGCTTAGCTAGGATATCAAGGGCGATTTTAGCCAGATATAGATTCGTCCCCATGCCGCAGGTAGGCGTTACGCCAGTAGTCTTTAGGATGTCGTCCATTATCATCTTTGCCATGGCTCTAGCTTCTAGTTTGTAAAATTCTAAATACGAGGTGAGGTCGATAAAGGCCTCGTCGATGGAGTAGACGTAGATGTCCTCTTTGGCTACGTATTTTAGGTAGATGCCGTAAATTTTAGCCGCATAATCGATGTAAAACTGCATCCTGGGCGGCGCGATTATATATTTGATATTTTTAGGGATCTCAAACAGCCTGCATCTGTTTTTTACGCCAAGAGCCTTTAGCGCGGGACTAACGGCTAGACACACGCTGCCCTCGCCCCTGCTAGCGTCGGCGACGACTAAATTCGCCTCAAAGGGATCAAGTCCTCGCTCCACGCACTCAACCGAGGCGTAGAAGGATTTTAGATCGATGACGGCGTAGGCGGGAGTTTGGGTTTTCATGAGTGATTAAATTTGCTTGCGCGCTAGGCGGAGTTAAAGAGCGGCTGGGCGAGCCAAATTTGACTCCGCCGCCGCAAATGCTTTTAAATTTAGCCTAAAACGCATCGTCGATAGCTTGGCAGATGATATGCCCTATCATTATGTGCATCTCTTGGATGCGCGGCGTATCGTTTGACGGCACGACCAAATTTAGCTCGCAAAGCTCGTTCATAGCGCCTCCCGTGCGACCGCTTAGCCCGATGGTTTTGATACCGATTTTTCGCGCGAGCTCGAGCGCTTTTACGACGTTGCCGCTGTTTCCGCTAGTAGAAATCGCGATGAGCAGGTCGCCCTCTCGGCCCAGAGCCTCCAGCTGACGCGAGAAAACAAACTCATATCCGTAGTCGTTGCCAATCGCCGTGAGCGCGGAGGTATCGGTCGTTAGCGCAATGCCAGCTAGCGCGCCGCGCTCGGTTTTATAGCGACCCGTTAGTTCGGCTGCGATATGCTGCGCGTCTGCAGCGCTACCGCCGTTTCCGCAAAGCAAAATTTTACCGCCCGCCTTTAGCGTTTCTACCGCCGTTTCGCAGGCTTTTTTGATACCCGCCTCCAGCGCAAATGTCGCTTTTATCGTGGCTAGATGTCCCTCTAGCTCGCCTTTTATCATATCTTCAGTCTTCATTTTTTATCCTTTTTATCGTCGCGCTCGTGCTTTTGCCGGCTACAAAATCCACTAGCCGCACGTCTTTTACGACGCTGCTTCCCACTACCTCTTTACCTTCGTAGTCCGCACCCTTGACGAGCACGTCGGGGCGCAGCTTTTCGATCAAATTTAGAGGCGTTAGCTCGTCAAATATCGTCACGTAATCAACCGCTCCAAGCGCCGCTAGCACGGTAGCGCGATCAGCCTGCGCGTTTACGGGGCGAGCGTCGCCCTTTAGCGCGCGCACCGAGGCGTCCGAGTTTAGCCCGACGACCAGTATATCGCCAAATTCCCGCGCCTTAGCCAGATAGCTCACGTGCCCCGCGTGCAGGATGTCAAAGCAGCCGTTTGTAAAAACAAGCCGTTTTTCGCCGCGATTTGCCAGCGTCGCGGCCAGTTCATCCGCGCTTTTGATTTTCTCCTCAAAGCCTGCCGCATTTTTACGGCGCACGAGTTCGTTTATCTCCTCAAAGCTAGCCGTCGCCGAGCCGACCTTAGCCACGACGACGGCGGCTGCTAAATTTGCCGTCTCGATCGCCTTTTTGATACCTTCGCCCGCACCCAGCATCACGCCCAGCGTCGCTAGCACCGTATCTCCCGCGCCCGTGACGTCAAAGACCTCTTTTGCCAGAGCTGGAAATTTAACCGCCTGAGCGTCCTCTAAAAGCGCGATGCCCTCCTCTGAAATCGTGATCAGCGAATGGGTCAAATTTAGCTCGTTTTTTAGTAAATTTAGCGCCATAAAAAGCTGCTCGTCGTTTTCTATTTTAAAGCCCACGGCCTCGCCCGCTTCTTTTTTATTTGGCGTTAGTAGCGTAGCGCCCTTATATTTCGAGTAGTCCGCGCCTTTTGGATCGATTAGCACGGGTTTGCCAGCATCCGCGCATGCCTTTATCAGCTTTTGGCACAGCGACGGCGTCAGCACGCCCTTGCCGTAATCAGATAGCAGCGCGACGTCGTAGCTCTCTAACGCGCGAGCGAAATTTGCCGCCAGCTCGTCCTCGCACGTTACGGCTTCGACGCTTTCTTTATCTATGCGCACGACTTGCTGATGCGTCGCCATCACGCGGCTTTTTATCGAGCTCGTGCGCCCTTTTTCTCTTTTTATAAACTCAGCCCTAGCGCCCTGCTCGCACAGTATCCGCTCTATCTCGTCACCCGTCTCGTCGTCGCCTAGCACGCTCATGACGCCCACTTTTGCGCCTAGAGAAAGCAAATTTAGCACCACGTTGCCCGCTCCGCCTAGGCGTTTGGTTTCGTTTTTTATCTTTACCACCTGCACGGGAGCTTCGGGCGAGATACGCTCGCAGCTGCCCCAGATGTAGTGATCGAGCATCAGATCGCCCGCGACTAAAGCACGTACTTCACGCATTTATCTCTTCCTCATATATCCTTTTTATCTCGGCTGCGTAGTCTTTTATGCCCTCTTCCAGGCTAAATTTAGGCTCGTATCCCAGCGCCTTTTTAGTCGGCTCGATGTCGGCTTGCGTATGGAACTGATATGAGCGCGCGTATGGGTTTGGGATATATTCGCAGGGTAAATTTGACCCCAGCTCGCGCTGTAAGATATCTACTATCTCTTGGAAGCTTCTTGCCATGCCGGTAGCTGCGTTATACACGCCGCTTGGCGCATTTAGAGCGAGCAGGTTTGCCTGCAAGATGTCTTTTATATAAACGAAGTCGCGCTTGATTTTGTCGCTACCCTCAAAGAGGCGCGGATTTTTCCCGCTTAAAATTTGCAGACCAAACTGCAACACCATCGAGGCGGTTTTGTTTTTATAAAACTCCCTAGCACCATAGACGTTAAAGTATCTCAGCCCCACGACCGCTACGCCCTTTTTGGCGTATTTTCGTCCCAGATCGTCCATTTTTAGCTTTGAAAAGCCGTAAACGTTATTTGGAGCTTCGCATTCGCCGACTCTTTGCGGGCTTTTTGCGTTGCCATACGTGGCGCCCGAGCTCGCGTATATCATGCGCGCGCCCGTTTTTTCGCAGATATCAAGCAGGTCTTTAAAGCTATTTAGATTCGTCCTCATTAGCTCGCCCTGCTCGGTTACCGTGGTATCCGAGATCGCCGCCTCGTGAAAGATCGCTTCGGGAGCGAATCTTTCGATCATAGCTAGCGTTTTAGCGCAGTTTATGTCGCCCTCGTAAATTTCGCCCGAAAATCCGAGCAAATTTTTAAAATGCCCGAAGCTTTTTAGATTACCGTTGCTAAATTTTTCGTCGCTTCTAAATTTATCCACAGCGAGCACTTCTACGTCTTTTAAATTTTCGTCAAAATAGTGCGCCAAATTTGAGCCGATGAAGCCCGCAGCGCCCGTTATTACGACCCTTTTTATATCTTTCATATTTTTCCTTCTTTTTTTAAAAACTCTAGCGCCTCAGCCACGCTTTTTAGTCGGTCGCCGAGCTTTAAATTTATCCCGACGCCGGCACTCTGTCCCGCCTGCACGTCGCTATCCTTATCGCCTATCATGATTGAGCGCGCAAGGTCGATGTTTAGCTCGTTTGCGGCCCTTAGTAGCATGCCCGGCTCCGGTTTACGGCAACCGCAAAGAGCCTCCGGCGCATGCGGACAAAAGTAAATTTTCTCTATCTTTACGCCCTCTTTTTCAAACTCGCTCAGCATAAATCTGCAAAGCTCATCAAACTGCTCCAGCGTGTAGTAGCCTCGCCCGATGCCCGATTGATTCGTCACCACGACTAGAGCGTAGCCAGCCTTGGTAAACTCTCTCAAAGCGGCGAAAATGCCCTCTTTAAAAACGAAATCCTCGCGCCTATAAACATAGCCCGCATCCTCGTTTATCACGCCGTCGCGATCAAGAAAAAGCGCCTTTTTGGGCACCGTTTTAAGCTCTATTTTATCCATGTCGAAAATTATACAAAAAAAATCTAAATTTAACCGAAAATCGACGCCCGCGCCGCGATAGAAACTAATATAAAAAAATAATGTAAAATTTAGCTTTTAAGACTATAATACGCCTGCAATTTTATCAAAAAGGATTGAAAATGAAAAAGCTTATCATTGTTTCAGGAGCTGCCGCATTGCTAGCGGGTAGCCTATTTGCCGCTGACGGCGCGACCCTTTACAACAAATGCAAAGCCTGTCACGGAGCCAAAGCCGAAAAAATGTATCTAAACAAAGTTCCTGCGCTTTCGTCTCTTTCCAAAGAAGAGATCGCTGAAGCTTTAAAAGGTTACAAAGAGGGTAGCCTAGATAAATTTAAGTCTTCTGCGATGATGAAACCTCTAGCAAAAGGTCTTAACGACGAGGATATCGCCGCTCTTTCAGAGTACATCCCTACTCTAAAATAATCCCTTCGGCGGAGTTTTTCCGCCGATTTTTCTCTCTTTGACGCTTCATTTTTGCAACATTTTTATAATTTTTCTTTTAACTTTTTAAGACTATAATCTCGTTTAAATTTCTATCAAAAAGGACGAAAAATGAAAATCTATTGCATCGCTGTCGCCGTTTTGGCGCTAAATTTATCTCTATTTGCGGCTAGCGGCGAAGCCATTTACAAAAAATGCTCGGCCTGTCACGGCGAAAAAGCGGAGACAAAATACGCAAATAAAGTGCCTGCGCTAACTAGCATCAGCAAAGAAGACCGCATAAAAGCGCTACAAGGATACAAAGACGGCTCAAATAACGCATTTGGCATGGGCAAAGTCATGCAGCTGCACGCTAAAAACCTAAGCGACGAGGATATGGCGGCGGTTAGCGAGTATATAGAGAGCCTAAAATAAGCTCGCGGTTTAAGCTCGCAAATTTACCGCAAGCAGACGAAACAAGTAGCGGCAAGCATTTGCGATAATCGCGAGAGATTGTTTCAGCGCAGGTTTTATTTACTCGCTTAAATCAGGCTTTAAATTTGATTTTATACTTGCATCGAGGCGCGAAAATCGACGGATAAATTTAATACCGCAATTTCGGGCTTAAGGTTAAATTTAGGGCGCGTCTTTAAAGAAATTTAAGATACGCACCGTAGCGCGGGTTTACAAAATCGCACGCCCGTAAGCGGCGGCATAAAAACGCCCGTATTCGAGCTTTTTAGCGGTCGGCTCGGCAAAAGCGGATTTCGCAGCCAAATTCTCCGTCGCGAAATTTTAACTCGCGGTCGCAAAAGACGAGGCTAAATTTGATATTCGTCTGGGCTTAGCTCTCCTCGTAAAAGCTTGCCAAAGCGCGCGGCTGCGGCATCTACGGCATCGTCGCCAAACTCGCCCGGCTCAAATCCGCTGCTGATAAACGGCACGGCAAAGTCCATCCCGCAGTAGTTTGCCGCGATCTTAAGCGGCGTTAAAATTTCATCCAAGCTAAAGCCGATCGCGCCCTTTTTAGAGTATTCGCTAAGCGGGGTGCTGACGCTTAGCGCAAGCTGCAAGACCTTGCCTTTAAGCGCGCCAGAACCCACCAGCTCGTGCGAAAAGACGATATCGATATAGGCTTTTAGCATAGGCGGCACGTTTAGCCAGTACATCGGGTACAAAAATACAATGCGCTCGGCAGCCGCTAACGCGTCTTGCTCTGAGCTGGCGTCTATGCGTGCGATATCTAAGCCGTAAAGCCCCTCCAAATGGCGCACTTCGACGTCCGTAGCAGCCTTTGCTACCTGCGATAAAGCTTTGTTTACGCGAGATGCGGCGAGATTTGGGTGCGATAAGATAACTAGCGTTTTCATGTTGTTTCCTTTGTTTAAATTTGCGGAATCATATCGTTAAAAAGCTAAAAGTAGATTAAAAATGCTTGCCAGAGCGAAGCTTTTACAAGCAAGAAAGCAAAAAATTATTAGGACTAAGCCACGCCCGCTAGGTGATTGCGGCGATTAAATTTAAACGGCTCCGGGCCGCCTAAACTCCAAGCAGGCGGTTTCGCCGAGCAGCGATCTTGATATGATTGCGTGGCATCGCTAGACTGAGTAAATTTGGCCGACGAGAGTCTAAATTTACTGGCGACCCGCTTGCTAGCAAAGGGCAGCCGATTTTTAATCTGCTAGATTACACTTGCGCGCTTTTACTATTTTGCACGGTAAATTTACCGTCCAAGACGACAAAATCCAATGCTTAAATTTTTGCCCGTCATTATGCCGTAGTTAGTCGAAATTTAACGACGAATTTAACCGCAATGGATTAAATTTACGGTCCAAATTCGACTCCGAAATCCTCGCCATCAAATTTAAAACGCAAATGCCGCCTACGCTCAAAATCAAATTTCGCGGCAAATTTTACGACCCAAAATAACCGAATTTTAGCGGCAAAGTCTCGAAAAATTTGCCATAAATTTAAACCTCAATCCGGCGGCTTATAGCCCTTTTCTTTGCGGCGAAGCTCTAGCTCATAGGCATCGTTTAGCGCATCTTCGTCGTCAAATTTCGTCCCGTCCAAAAACTTTCGCTCGTCGTCAAACTGCCTGGTCTTAAGCCCCCACAGCAGCGCCGCCAGCCCGCACGCGCCAAGCAGCGTCGAGACGCCGATCATCATCGCCACGACCGCCCCGCTCATCGCTCGCTCCTAGCTCGCATCGCATTTAGCACGACCGCGACCGAGCTTAGCGACATCGATAGCGCAGCTACGGCGGGCGCGACGTAGCCGGCCATAGCTAGCGGTATCGTCACGGCGTTATAAACGAGCGAAAAGGCCAAATTTTGCCGCACGATACGGTAGGTTTTACGCGCGAGCGCTACGGCAGCCGCGAGCGAGGCGGGGTCATCTCTCATCAGCACGACGTCACTTTTTGCGATACTCACGGCCGCTCCGCTACCCATGCACACGGCCACGCTTGAGAGCGCGAGCGCGGCGGCGTCGTTGATCCCGTCGCCTACCATCAGCACGTTTCGCCCTTGCTGCGACAGCTGCTCCACGTATGCGGCCTTGTCCGTTGGTAGCGCGTTTGCGACCGTTTCCTCGATGCCAAGCCCTTCTGCAGCGCGCTTTGCGGCGTATTCGTTATCGCCCGTTAGCATCGCCACGCGCATGCCCGCGTTTTTTAGCGCGTCCACGCACTCTTTGGCGCCCTCTTTTAGACTCTCCTCTAGCTCAAATGCCGCCGCGATCTGCCCGTCTGCGGCAAAAAAATAGCTAGTGCCGCGCACCGCTTCGCCGTCATAAAGCCCCAGCTCGCGCATAAATTTCTCGCTCCCGCCGGCTAGATTTATACCGCCAAATTTAGCCCTTACTCCGCGCGCCGCGATGTTTTCAAAGCCGCTTAGCTCTAAAAGTTTTAAATCCCTAAAATTTGCGCGCAGATACTCGCCAACCGCGCGGCTAACGGGATGATCCGAGCCGCTAACCAGCGAAAAAAGCGCGCTTGCGCCAAATTTGCCATCGTGCGTAAATTTACTCACTTTAAGCCGCCCCGAGGTGAGCGTGCCTGTCTTATCAAACACGGCCGTATCGCACCTGGCTAGACTTTCGATGATGCGCGCTTCTTTAAAAAGTATCCCGCGCCTAAAGCCCGCCCCAAGCGCGACGAGCGTGCTAACGGGCGTAGCCAGCCCCAGCGCGCAGGGACACGAGATCACCACGACCGAGATCGCGACGATGAGCGCGGCGGAGAGCTCGCCCGTGCGCCAGAACCAAAACGCAAACGTCGCTAACGCCAGCGCCGTGATAGCGGCCGAAAACCTCGCCGCGATAGCGTCTGCGAGCGCCTGAATACGCGGCTTTTTGGCTGCGGCGGTTTCGAGCAAATTTATGATACGCGCTAGCACCGACTCGCTAAAGACGGCGCCGACCTCATAAACCAGCGTGCCGTCCACGCAAACCGAGCCGCTTTTTATCTCGTTTTCGCCCTCTTTCGCGCTCAGATACGCAGGCGCGCTCTCCCCGCTAAGGCTAGATAGATCAAAGCTCGCCGCGCCGCTGATAACGACGCCGTCAAGCAGCACGCGCTCGCCGGCTCGCACGACCACGAGCTCGCCCACGCGCACCTCCTGCGCGCTTTTTAGGGTTATTTCGTCGCCGTTTTTGACGCTAACGGAGTTTAAATTTAACGAGTTTAGATTATCGAGCGTGTCGGCGGCCTTTTTCTTGCTCAAGATTTCTAGATATTTGCCGATAAATACGAAGGTGATTATCATCGCAACCGAGTCGAAATACACCTCGCCGCGCCTAGAAAACATCGCGTAGATCGAGAAAATATAAGCCGCGAGCGTACCCGTGACGATGAGGCTATCCATGTTTTGCGTTTTGTTTTTTAGCGCCGCCCAAGCACCCCTAAAAAACCCGCTTCCAGTGTAAAAAAGCACCGGCGTAGCGAGGATAAATTCGGCGAAATTTATGATAGAGCGCACGTCGGCGCGCATGCCAGTGAAGTAGCCGCCGTACTGCGCGACGGCCAGCCACATGATATTCATCGTGCAAAATATCCCCACAAGCAGCCGCGCGTAAAATTCGCGCCTCTGTCCAGCGAGTCTGTGCTCCTGAGCCTGCGCGTCGTATGGGTAGGGCTCATAGCCGATAGAGCGGATGAGAGCGAAAATTTGGGCCAAATTTATCTCGTTTTCATCCCAGACGATGAGGGCTTTATTGTTAACCGAGTTTATATTTACCTCTAAAATTCCCTTTTGCGCAAATAAAACCTTCTCGTTTAGCCAGACGCAAGCCGAGCAGTGAATGCCCTCTATGATGAGCGAGATTTTATTAAATCCGTTCTCGTTTTTGACGTAGTTTTGATAAATAGCCGCGAGGTCTTCCTGCGACTTTTGCGCCGCGTTTTTTGCGTTTAGGGCTGGATTTAGCGTAGTTTTACCGAGCCTTTCGTAAAACTCATTAAGTCCGCTTGCGTTAAGTATCTCGTAAACTCCCGCGCACCCCTCGCAGCAAAACAGCTCCCCGCCGCGCTCTATCAGCGCCTCGCGCTCAAATTCGCCCCTGCAATGCGCGCACTTAAATTTGCTCATAAATTACTTTTTTCTTTAGTTTTAAGATTTTAGATTATACGTAAAATTTCTAAAGCCTCGCTTGATTTTGCAAGCTTTGGCGCGGATTTTGCTTGTATCCGAATTTGACAGATTTTGCTCGCGCACAGACGTAACCGTAAATTTGACCGGATTTAGCCAAAACCCGCATCTTAAAAACGCCGGCAAATTTACGAGAGAATTTTTAATGCTTGCAAAATTTGATGAGCCGCAAGTTTAAATAAGATTCGACTCGTCAAATTTCATCCTTAATGACAAAAAGCAAATTTGAGGCGAATAGCCCGCCAAATCAATCGTTTCTTACGCACCTAACAAAACGATGCTCGGACATGTCGCGCCAATAATCTAATCCCGTATTCAAGTGCACAACCCACGCTTCAGACAAATTTTCAATACTTTTCGTGGAGCTCCAGTGCCATTTTAGAGCCGCATATTTAAAAGCAGGGTTTATTGCCGACCCAGATCTATTTTTGTCGGCAATGCTTAACAGTTCGTCTGCGGCGGGCAACCTCCAGTCCTCAAACCCTGCAAATTTAAGCTGTTCACAATATTCCTTCGCCTGCTCCCAAGTACCCTGAAAATCTTGCTCCTCATCATGCCACATTAATTTACCAAGCTTCGCTTCACTACATACAACTACGTTTTTATCACTATCTCGGTGACAAGTTGGGCTTAACGCTTCGGCATTAAGTAATCCGCAAAGCAACAGCGTAGCGGCCATATATTTTTTCATCTTTTTATCCTTTTACTCTCTAATTTTAGAGCTAATAACTTCTCACGCACCGCACAAAGCAAGTATCAGACTCGCAACTAGATTTACCACAACTAATACCGACGCCGTAATTGAAATTTATACGCCAAATAGAAGGCGGAGCGTAAGATATTTCGGTAGAACTCCAATATATAAGATATCCATCGTTTGCCGCATGTTTAAAAGCTGAATTTATAGCAGGAGCAAATTTGCTTTTGTCCGTTATGCTGATTAGCTCGTTTACCCTTGGTAACCGCCAGTCGTCATATCCTGCAAAACTTAAATTTTCGCAGTACTTTACCGCCTCATCGTAAGTTCCCTTAAATATCTCCTCGCCGTCTTGCCACATTAGCTTATAGATACTGTCCGTGACGACATTTTTGGCATCGTCTCTGCTAAAACCGGCCGTAAATCCCGGCGCGTCCGCCCCAAACGCCGCACCGCAATAAAGCGCGCAAGCCAGCGAAGCGAAAATAAATTTGTTCATACTTTATCCTTTAAATTTTTATGATTATAGCGTAATCGCCGCTCGAATTTGGCTCCAACCATCACGCAAACTCCCTATCTATCACGATGAAAATTTTATATCCCGGAAAGCTTAGCGAGATCTCGCGCTCTATCTCGGCGCGTAGCCAGCTTAGATTTTTCTCGGCAAAATCGACCACCACGTCAAACCTCACGCTCTTTTTCTTCGTATCTATAAAAAACGCGTGAAATCCGCGCACGCTGCTAAATCGCGAGAGTAAATTCGCCACGCAGGCGCGACTCCCGTCCTGCCCCAAATTTACGCTATAAACGCCAAAAACCAGATAAATCCTGTAAATTTTGTAAATTTCTATCTGAAGCTCGTTTAGCCTCTGCGAAACCTCGCTAAGGGGCAAATGCTCGTCTATCTCGACGTTTACAGAACCCACGTATCGCTGCGCGCCGTAGTTGTGAAGTATCAGGTCGTATGCACCGCGCACGATTTCGCAGCGATTTACGGCGGCGTAAATTTCGTTGCTGATCTCTTTTTCCACGCGCTGACCGATGATTTTATCGAAGGTTTCTTTTATCAAAAGCACGCCGTTTACGATAATAAAAAGCGACGCCAAAGCGCCCGCGTAGCCGTCTATCTGAACGTCGGCGAAGTACGACAGTGCGGCGGAAGCAAGGATCACGCAAGATATGATCGCATCGCCCAAAGCCTCCTGCGAGGCGGCTCTAAGCGAGATAGATCTGGTCTGTTTGCCGATCTTTTTGTAGTAAAAGCCGAGCGCAAATTTGACGAATATCGCGCAAAACAAAAACGCCAAAAACGGCATCGTAAAAGTAGTAGGCTCAGGTGCAAAAATATTTTCGACCGAAGTTTTTAGAAACTGAAATCCCAGCATCAACACGATGACCGAAACGATAAGACCGCCGATATACTCGGTCCTGCCGTAGCCGTAGGGGTGGTCTTCGTCGGGCATCTTGCTAGCTAGCTTTGAGCCAAATATCGTGATGATACTTGAGCCTGCATCGCTAAGGTTATTTACGGCGTCTGATATCAATGCGACCGAGTTTGAGACCATGGCGATAAAAATTTTCGCTCCGGCTAAGAAGAAATTCGTAACTATGCCGATAAGTGCGGTTTTTATTATCGTTTTTTCGCGCTTACCGTCTTTAAAATCCATCATGTTGAGATTCCTTTTCATTTTTGGCGTATTATACCGCTTCTTGACATCAAAGCCAAAATTTTATAAAATGCGGGCTTTCAAAACTTCTTTTGAAACTTAAATTTATCTACAAAATTATTCCGTAATTTTAAAGAGGACACGATGGAAAATAACGCAACCCAGCCTGCAAATTCGGCGCAGGAAAATCAAAAAACGACCAAAAAATATCCAAACTCGCGCACTCATATCCCCGTCGACGGCCACAAAATCGAAGAACTAAGGATGCTAAGCTTAGACGAGCTAGTGCAGATAGCAAACAGCGTCGGCGTCGAAAATCCGCGCGAATTTCGCAGGCAGGATTTGATATTTGAGATACTAAAAGCCCAAACAAAACAAGGCGGATTTATACTTTTTACGGGCATTTTAGAGATTATGCCAGACGGCTACGGCTTTTTGCGCTCGGTAGACGCAAACCTCAGCGACAGCTCAAACGACGCCTACGTCTCAAACTCTCAAATTCGCAAATTTGCCCTGCGCGTGGGCGACATCGTGACAGGCCAAGTACGCGAACCCAAAGATCAGGAAAAATACTACGCTCTGCTAAAAATCGAAGCGCTAAACTATATGCCGCTAATCGAGGCCAAAGAGCGTCCGCTATTTGACAACCTAACCCCGCTTTTCCCGACGGAAAAACTTCGCCTAGAATACGACCCGATGAAGCTAACGGGCCGCGTGCTCGATCTCTTTACACCTCTTGGCAAGGGTCAGCGCGGCCTCATCGTCGCTCCTCCAAGAAGCGGTAAAACCGAGCTTATGAAAGAGCTAGCCCACGGCATCGCGCGCAACCACCCCGAGTCGCATCTCATGGTGTTACTCGTGGACGAGCGTCCCGAGGAGGTCACCGATATGCAGCGCTGCGTAAAGGGCGAAGTGTTTAGCTCGACGTTTGACCTGCCTGCGATGAACCACGTGCGCGTAGCCGAGCTCGTCATCGAAAAGGCCAAACGCCTCGTAGAAATGGGCAAGGACGTCATCATCCTGCTTGATAGCATCACCCGCCTAGCGCGCGCGTATAACACCGTCACTCCGCCAAGCGGCAAGGTGCTAACGGGCGGCGTGGACGCAAACGCTCTGCATAAACCGAAGCGCTTTTTCGGCGCGGCGCGAAACATCGAACACGGCGGCAGTCTCACCATCATCGCTACCGCGCTTATCGACACGGGCTCTCGTATGGACGAGGTGATTTTCGAGGAATTTAAAGGTACGGGCAACAGTGAGATCGTACTAGATCGCAACATCTCCGACCGCCGAATTTACCCGGCCATCAACGTACTAAAATCAGGCACCAGAAAAGAAGAGCTACTGCAAAAACCGGACGAACTGCAAAAGATCTGGGCTATCCGCTCGGCGATAGCTACGATGGACGACGTAGAGGCGCTTAAGTTTTTATACGCCAAGATGCTAAAAACCAAGGATAACAAAGAGTTACTTTCGATATTAAACGAGTCGTAAATTTGCGCCCTTTGGGACAAATTCGACGGTCGATCTTATCTTGCGCGCGAGTCGTTCGGCTCGCCTACTTGTTTTAAAACTCTCTAAATTTTATAATTTTATGGACTTATCTTTCTTCGCATATTCTACCTTTTGTCACTCTGCTAAATTTGCGCCTAAAAATACAAGCACTAACAAATAAGCATAACGCACTAATTTTCTTAGCTGCTACAACTTTGCAGGCTTTTTATATCGTCAATTATTGCGACTTGTGCCAAATTTACAAAAACATTTGCTTAACGCACGCTTGGCTTTACTTAAATTTTGCCGCATTGCCACGCAAAAGAGCCTTAGCCGCTTCTAAAAACTCCGCCTTTACGCCCGCTTTTGCGAGATTATCGCTTAACCCCGCGTCGATTAGATACTTATTTAGCGAGCCGTTAGCGTTAGCTAGATCGGCGTTTAGCTTTTTCGTATCGGTATCGTATTTTTTAGCGAGCTTATCGTTTTGCTCTTTTAGCTCGTCGTATTTGGCTTCAAGCTCGGCGTATTTCTCGGCATCCACTGCGTCGGCGTTTTTAGCTTTTACTTTTTTGACTTCCGCCAAAAGCTCTTTATTTTTGGCTTCCATTCTCTCTTTTTCTGCTTGCAAATCACTAACTTGCTTTTTTAGCTCCTCAATATCCATTTTGTCCTCCACGAGAGTTAAATTTAAGGCACTGCCTTTGATAGAATAGTAACTTAAATTTTAAATGGGGTTGGTTTGCGCTAAAATAATAAAAAACAAAAGGAGCAAAAATGACGAATATTGAAAAATTCGACCTATACGCAGGTAAAATTTTAGCTATGCTCTACGAGGAATTTCCGGTTAGAAAAAACCTGCGATATTTGAGCGATTTTGGGGAAGTGGACGCCAAGATATTCGCTTCGACGCTTGAGTGGCTGATAGATAGCGAATTTATAGAGTGCAAAAATCAAACGCTAGACGATGATTTGATAATAGGGGCTAGATTAACATTAAAAGGGCTAGAGCTACTAAAGCAAAAGCCTAAAACATTACAAAAAAGCTTCGGCGAGAGCCTAAAAGAATACGCTAAAAAAGGCATAGACGCGGGCATAACGACGACGGTAAACGATATTTTAAGTTCGTCTTTTGCGTTTGTTTCTAAGCTGATGCAGTGAAAATATGGTATAATACGAACAAATAAGCGGTAGATGTGCCATAGGGTTACGCTACACGGTCTAAGGCCGTGCTATAGCGGGTTCAACTCCCGCCGCCGCTTATTTTAATTTCCTAATATTATTTTTTAACTCACTTTCTAAATATTGTTTTGGGGTTTTTCCATAGGGTTGTAAAACGGTTTTATCGTTTTGCAATTTAAAATAAGCG
>CAUQMF010000013.1:0-29144 GCA_963518965.1 uncultured Campylobacter sp. | reverse complement strand
CGTCTTTAATGGCGCTAATTTTATTTTCGTCAAATTTAACGTTACGTATTTGTAGCTTCTAAAAAATTAAAGCTTTCCTCTTTTATTGGGAGAGGAAGGGGATTCTACTTACGAAGCGTCGCCCCTTCCTCTCCCAAGCCCTCTCTAACCCCACTGCACGTTAGAGGTTGCTGCACTGCGTGCAGGTTAAATTTGACGCTACCACACATCAAATTTGCCATCAGTTTTAACGAAATATCGCAAGCCGAATTTAGCCTGCGATACAAAATTAAAACGAATTATCGCGGGCTTTAGGCGAGGCGGATCTAAATTTTAGAGCGCAGATAGAACATTTCGTTCATCTAGCGATAAAATTTAGAACCAACGAAGTATAAACTCGCGAGAACTTCGTTTTACCAATATTTAGGCCAGATTTTCTCCGGCTATCATCCCAAACACTATGCAGTCGGTTATCGCAACAGTACCTAGCCTGCTCGCGCCGTGCGTACCGCCGGTGATCTCGCCTGCTGCATATAGGCCCGGGATAGGCTTATTCGTCTTGCTTGAGATGACCTCGGCTTTGGTGTTGATCTTTAGCCCACCCATAGTGTGGTGAGGCTTCGGCGATAGGCGGATGACGTAGAACGGTCCAGCTTCGTTGATCTCGCTTAGCGCGCTTTCTTGTTTGCCAAATTCGTCTTTTTTAGCCTTGACGCCTTCGTTATATTTCTTGACGGTTTCTTTTAGCGCGTCGGCAGGTACGCCGTATTTTTTAGCGATATCATCTAGCGTAGCGCACTCGCCCACTAGTTTACCGCTACCCATGCCTTTTTGGATGATCTCTTCGCTTAGGTCTTTAAACGCCATTTTGGTGTCGGCGAAGGTTATCGGATATGCACCCGGTTTTTCGCGTAAAATTTTAAACTCGGCGTCCGCGCGGGTTTTGCGGTCGGCTAGCTCGTTCATAAAGCGCTTGCCGGTGCGGATATCGACCGCGATGCCGTATTTGAAGGTGCCTTGTTGCGTCAAAATCGGAGCGGTGCCAAAGCCCTTTTCGTCCGGGCTCGCCCACGGACCAAACTGGATCCAGTCTACTTGCACCGGATACGCGCCGATCTCAAATGCTTTTAGCAGCGCGCCCGCAGTCGCTCCCGGGTGGTTCGTGCTATCGACGTCGTCCGGAATTCTCGGGTCTTGAAGCTTTCTAAACGCCTTATCGCGGCAAAATCCGCCGGCCGCTAAAACGACGCCTTTGTTTGCCTTTAGCGTTTTTTTCGTGCCGCTCGTGTTTTCTAGGTCGTCGCTGTAAAGCTTATCGTCAAACCTATACTCTTCTCTGATCGTCACGCCCACGACGCGGCCGTCGTCGTCTAGCACGAAGTCGTCAAATTTGGCGCGGCGGCGAAGCTCGCAGCCTTTGTCTTTTAGCGCTTCGAATTTTTCAAGCATCGGCTGGATATAGCCTGAGCCGCTATCGTTTGTGGTTAACAGCGAGCGAGCTACGGTGTGACCGCCGAAGTGCGCGCAGTGCTCTTTAAACTGAACGCCGTTTTCAAGAAGGAAGTTATACGCGTCCATACCGCGATCGACCAATGTCTCCAAAAGCTCGGTGTGGTTGATACCAAGGCCCGCTTTTAGACAGTCGGCGATAAACAGCTCTTTGCTATCTTTGATGTTGGTTTTTGCTTGCACCGGGTTGTTTGCGACCGCCATGCCGCCGCCGTTGATTACGGAGTTACCGCCGATGCGACCCATTTTTTCAAGGATTAGCACCTTGCTGCCTTTTTGCGCCGCTTTTAAGCCCGCCGCAAGTCCCGCAAAGCCCGAGCCGATGATGATCACGCCCCACTCTTCGTCAAATTTGACGTCTTTTGCGTTTAACGCGCTTGCTTGCGCATTTACCGCACCAAGTGCTAGCGCGCCCGCGCCCGCCACACCTAGCTTTAACAAATCGCGTCTTGACATTTGCTCCTGCATACGTCCTCCTTTGGATGAAATATCGTAATAGCATTATAGTTATAATATCGTGAGTTTACTATGAGTTTTATTAAAAATTTGTTCTATTTCATAAATCCCTAAATTTAGGGAAAATTTGAAACATTTTATGACTTTTCCTGAATTTTTTAGGAAAATTATTTTAATTTTTTTGATTATTTTTATTTAAAATATAATTTTTATGTAACTTATATTTATTTGTCTTAAATTTTAAAACGGATTTTTTAGCCGAATTTCATTTCAAAACCTCAAAATCTAAAATTTAAGCAAACTTCAATGTAATTTTAGATAAATTCTCATTTTTAATTTATTCGCAGTTCGGTCCCGTAGCTCAGTTGGTAGAGCACTACCTTGACATGGTAGTGGTCGATGGTTCGAGTCCATTCGGGGCCACCATTTCGCTTCTTTCGGATTCAAATTTTCAAATTTGCTTTATCTTTCGTACCGTAAACCCAAACGCTAAATTTTAGTCAAATTTCCCTACTAAAGCCAAAAGTATATTATGTTTTATTTTGAAGTAAAATTTAATGATTAAAGCGCAAAGGCAACCACTCCTTTGCGCAATTTGGGAGAAAAATGAATCAAAACAGTGCAAAGACGAGATAAATGCATGATTCATTCGATGAAATATTAGCGTTAGTTTTCTTAAAGTATAATAAACTATATTGAAAATATTACCGATTTAACAATATTTAAAATTTAATCAATATATTATATTATATTCAAAACTCAAATTTGACCGCCGTTTAAACCCAAATCAAATAAAACATTAAGTAAAGCTTAAAAACATTTTAGCTAAAATCAAGCCCAATTCTTTCAGCGTAAGAAAGATGTTTCGATAAAAAGGACTTAAAATGAGCGATATCATCGCATACAAACTGGATGGAAACATAGTCGATACACAGAGTATCAACGGGCGAGAAAACGCCGCAGAACCGATTTATTTTGACAACTCCCCCGACGCGCTAAACGTCATCAGGCACTCCTGTGCGCACCTCATGGCGCAGGCGATCAAAGAGCTTTATCCGCAGGCTAAATTTTTCGTCGGACCAAACGTCGAGGACGGATTTTATTATGATTTTAAGGTCGACGAGGCCAACAGTAAGCTTAGCGACGAAGATCTAGAGGCGATAGAAGCCAAGATGAAAGAGCTAGCCGAAGCTAAGCTTGATATCGTCAAAGCAAGCTCCACAAAAGCCTTTATGAGCGATAAATTTAAAGACGACGAGCTAAAACAAGAGGTGCTAAAACGCATTCCAGAGGGCGAAGTCAGCAGCTACAAGCAAGGAAATTTCGAGGATTTGTGCCGCGGACCGCACTTGCCAAATACCAAATTTTTAAGATTTTTTAAACTAACCCGCGTAGCCGGAGCGTATCTGGGCGGCGACGAAACGCGCGAGATGATAAACCGCATTTACGGCACGGCATTTGCCGATAAAGAGAGCCTAAAAGAGCACATCCGCATCATCGAAGAGGCCAAAAAACGCGACCACAGAAAGCTTGGCGTCGAGATGAAGCTGTTTACATTTGACGAAGAGGTTGGCGGCGGCCTACCGATATGGCTGCCAAACGGTGGACGCTTGCGCTCGAAGTTAGAGCAAATTTTATACAAAGCCCACCGCGACCGAGGCTACGAGCCGGTTAGAGGCCCAGAGCTACTAAAAGCCGACGTGTGGAAAAAGAGCGGCCACTACGCAAACTATAAAGAAAATATGTACTTTACGACAATCGACGAGGCCGAATACGGTATAAAACCGATGAACTGCGTCGGCCACATCAAGGTTTATCAGTCAGACATCCGCTCATACCGCGATTTGCCGCTTAAATTTTTCGAATACGGCGTCGTGCATCGCCACGAAAAAAGCGGCGTTTTGCACGGACTTTTTAGGGTGCGCGAATTTGCCCAGGACGACTCGCACATCTTTTGTATGCCAAGCCAAATCAAAGAAAATATCCTAGAAATTTTAAAATTTGCCGGCAAAATAATGGAAAATTTCGGCTTCCACTACGAGATGGAAATTTCGACCAAGCCTGCAAAAGCGATCGGCGGGGACGAAATTTGGGAAACTGCGACCAAAGCGCTAAAAGAAGCGCTTGACGAAAACGGCTTTAAATACGGCATCGACGAGGGCGGCGGCGCATTCTACGGTCCAAAAATCGACATAAAAATCACCGACGCGCTAAAACGAAAATGGCAATGCGGCACGATCCAGGTCGATTTTAACCTACCTGAGCGCTTTGATCTGGGCTACATCGACGCAAATAACGAACGCCAGCAGCCCGTTATGCTACACCGCGCGCTACTGGGAAGCTTCGAGCGATTTATCGGCATCTTAATCGAGCACACGGGCGGCGAGCTGCCGTTTTTCGTTGCTCCGACGCAAGTAGTCATCGTGCCGATTAGCGACGCACACCTAGACTACGCCAAAACCGTCGCAAAAGAGCTACGCAAAATCGGCGTGGATAGCGAGATCGCGAGCAAAAACGAGAGTCTAAACAAGCGCATCCGCACCGCAGAAAAACAGCGCGTGCCGATGATCGCGGTACTGGGCGACAACGAAGTGGCAAATAGCGCCATCGCCCTGCGCGACCGCACGACTAGGGAGCAAAAAGATATGAAGCTGGATGAATTTATCGAGCTACTAAAATCAAAACTCGCCGAGGTAACTTTTTGAAATACGGACCAAAATCCGCTAAATTTGAGCTAGGCGCAGCTTTATGCTAAGCCTAGCTTTTACTAAAATCCGTAAAAATTGTCACAGCGCAATAAATTTCTACGAAAAATACAATAAAAACACAATATTTTTGGATATAATCAACAAATTTCAACTTAAAGGAAAAAACTAATTGGCTAAAGAAAACGAAGTGTTGCTCAACGAAGATATCAGAGCGAGCGAAGTGAGATGCGTGGGAGACGACGGCACCGCATACGGCGTCATCCCAAGAGTAGAGGCCTTAAAAATCGCCGAGAAAATGGGGCTTGATCTAGTGCTAATCGCACCTGATGCCAAACCTCCCGTTTGCAAGATAATGGACTACGGCAAATTCCGCTACCAGCAGGAAAAAAAGCAAAAAGAGGCCAAGAAAAAGCAAAAAACGATCGAAGTAAAAGAGATCAAACTCTCCGTCAAAATCGCTCAAAACGACATCAACTATAAAGTCAAGCACGCTCTTGAGTTTCTAGAAGAGGGCAAACACGTCAAATTTCGCGTATTTCTAAAAGGCCGCGAGATGAGCAACCCAGAAGCCGGCGTCGCGATGCTACAAAAAGTCTGGGAGATGGTAAAAGAGGTCTCCGACCGCGATAAAGAGCCGCTTCTGGAAGGCCGCTACGTCAATATGCTAGTAACGCCAAAAAGATGAGAAAAGTTTGTCTCGTTTGTGCACTGGCTCTAGCTCTAGCCGGAGCCGAGTGTAGTCCGTATCTAAGACTAGCCGTCATCGGCGGCAAATCAGCGTTAAATCAAATGGAAGATGAAAACATAAAGGCTACCGAAGTAAGCTGCAAAGACGAGATAATCGCCTATGAATACGTCTTTAAAAACTCGCAAAACATAAACTGGGAAACCGTTTCGGACGAATATGAAAAAGAATTTGCGTCTAGCATGAAAGAGCTTTTGACGGAAGAATTCTGCTCTGATAAAAACACCCTTATGCTACTACAAAAAGCAAAAAGTATCGTGATGAATTATCGTTTACCAAGCGGCGCACTTTTCAGTAAAGTAGAGCTAACTGCAAAAGACTGCGAAAAATAGCGCAAAAAGTATTAAATTTGCGCCGGCTAAAATCCGTCTTTTAGGTCTGAGAGCGCCTAAAAGACGAATGAAAGCCTCTAACAAGCGCTAAAGCATCTACGCCCTAACCCCCACAAACCTTAACAATAAAAAGCAAGCCGGCGGCCGGGCTAAGTCCGCCAGAAAGTTAGGCCGTCTCCATGCTTGCGCCGCGTAAAAAATTAGAAATATATAAAGCCGCCGTGCGCTAGCAAAATTTGCCGTATCAGCCGAATCTACGCTAAATCAAGCCGAAATTTAACTAGTAAATCTCAAAAACGGAGCCGAAACTATGATAGAAGCAACGCAAAATTGCTCGCCGTAAATACCGCAGAGACTTAAGCTTTATCTTAGGCTGCAACGCGCTAAGTGCCAAGGCAAGCAGTTGCAAACGCCGCAAGCTTTAGACGGTAGCCAAAGGCGAGCTAAATTTGTATAAAACGGCTAAATTTTGCGACAAAATCGCAAAATAACGCAAATTGCTAAACTAAATTTTGATTTTACGAACCGGGCTACTACTTTTTTTGCGAGTCGCTCTTAAATTTAACGACTTAACCGCTCCAATCTCAGGCAAAACGCTACAAGCGCGCAAAAGCTCCAAACCGTCCGACGGTTGCGCCAAGTTTATTAAACGCGGCTTGCATTTGCTAAATTTAGCGCGCCTGCAAAGACCGCACGGCAAATACACAAACGATTGCGCAGGATTTGCAGCAAACAAGACGGCGATTTTTGACTTCATCTACCGCAAAGTTAAATTTCGCCCTAATTTAGCTAAAATCGCGCTAAAACTTAAATCAAAAAGAGAAAACATGATATACCTTTGCGGCGATACGCACGGGAGCGCGGAGCTTCACAAAATCACGAACAAGGCCTTTTTAAGCCGAAATTTTACGCGCGAGGACTACGTGATCGTGCTTGGAGATTTTGGTCTATTTTTTAGCGATACGCCAAACGAGCGGCTCGTTAGAGAGCGGCTGGGCAGACTGCCGTATACGCTGCTTTTTATCGACGGCAACCACGAAAATTTCGACCTGCTCTACGGCCTACCGACCGAGGAAAAATTCGGCGGCAAGGTAGGCGTCGGAGGGGAGAATTTATTTTGGCTTAGGCGCGGCGAAATTTACGAGATAGACGGGCGAAATTTTCTAGCTTTCGGCGGGGCGTTTAGTATCGACAGAGCTTGGCGCAGGCTAAACGTAAGCTACTGGGACGCCGAAATCCCAAGCCAGAGCGAGCTAAATTTCGCGCTTAGCAATCTAGCTCGTTTTAAGAGCGCGGGCGGCAAGATAGACGCGGTGCTAAGCCACACGGCGCCTACTTTTTTGATGTCTGCGCTTAGCGATCTGTTTTTGGGCGGCGGAGTGATTTACGATCCGACTACGGATATGTTAGAACGGATTTTTGAGCTTGCAAAGCCCGAGAAATGGTACTTCGGACACTTTCATGCAGATAGAAAAATCTCCGCTCGCGGCTGCGAGTTTCATCTGTGCTACGACGAAATTTCAAAATTTTAGGGTAAATTCTCGCGCCGAGGCTTTGTAAACGAGTGCGATTTTAGCTCGTATAGCGCTAAAATTTATAATTTCGGCGGCTAAATTTAGCCCGATTTAACTTCGCCGCACAAGCTTTATAACTCCAAAACCGTCTTAACGCCTAGCCTTTGCGCGTTCTCAAAGTAGCTTTTAGCCGGATCGAGTCCGAAAATGCGCATCAGCTCCTGCCTCGCCCAGCGGATTTCGGGGTCTCTTAGGTCGTTTGTTTGATAGGCAAGCTCCTCGCCGCGCAAAATTTCGGCGATCTCAAACTGCGCGTATCGCGGGCTAAAACCGATGCAGTTAAATTTCAAATTATTTTCCTCTATCAGCTCTTTTAGCTCGCGCGAGGCGGCCTTCATCACGCTTTGCTCGTCTGAGCAGATCTCTATAAATCCCCACTGCAAATACGTCCGCGCGGGGCTAACGTGAAAACTCATCGGAAAATCAAGCTGCAAGACATTAACTTTTTCGTGCGCGAAAATTTCAAATTCGCCGTAGAAAAACGCGTTGTCAAACATCACGTCCATAGGCAGCCTAGGGCGCGACATCAGCTCGCCCACGCTTGCTTCGCCATGCGACGCATGCGCAAAAAGCTCGATAAAAACGGGTTTTCCCATAAAGCCTAACATCGCGTGGCCTTCCGGTAAAAGGCCGCTTTTTCGCAGTTTATGCCCGTCTAAAATCACCCTGCCAAAGCCGTAGCGGTTGCGGTCAAGCTTAAAACGGAAAAAATCTCCGCTTTTAAATTTGATATTTTTACGGCCAGCTTTCTTAAACTCCTCGATCTTACGCGCGTGACCCGAGTCAGACTCGGCAATAAAGCGCTCTATCTCGCTTCTAAAATCCATCTCCCGTCCGTGTCCGCTCTCCCACACGCTGTCGTAAAACGTAGTCTGCGAGGCAAAGCTAGCGATTCGCAGGCTGTATTTATTAGCGTACAGATAGACTCCAAGGGGCGTGCGCTTTTCAAAATTTGCGGGCGTTAGTTTCGTCTCCTTGCCTTTTGCGGTTTTAGGTAGCAGTATCTCGCGCCCCTTAGTCGCCTCGTCGTAGCCGTATTCCGCATAAAGCTCGTCTGTGGAAACCACGTGCTTTTTGATGACGTCGCCCTCAAAATACAGCACGCTAGCGGGTCTAAATTTATCTCCGGCAAACTCTACCCGCTCCCAGCTCTGTTGCACCGCATCAAGCCCGAAATACGCCCTTTGTTCGTTATTTAGTTCAAACATTTTTTCCCTTTCGTTTTATTTGTGCGCCGCTTGCCGCGCTACCAAATTTTGCGGTTTAAATTTAGCTCTTTTACTATCTGCGTAAAGCTCTCTATCTCGCTTTCATAGGCGGTTAGCGTCGCTTCGTCCGTTAGCGATTTGCCAAGCTGCGGCTCAAAGTCGTCGCGCCGAGTCTCGACGGCGATAAAAATTTGACCGTCCTTAAAAACGGCGTTTACGGGGCAGCCAAATCTCTCGCAAATCTCGCGAAATCTCTCCATAAGCGCGGGCGTAAGGATATATCTAGCGCCGATTTGATCGGTCGTATAGACGTCAAAAATCTCTTCAAACCTCGCATCGTCCATACTCGCCCGCTGCCCGTAGATCGCTAAATTTCGCGAACCCGCGTGCGCGATTTGCGTTATGCAGCTTGATTTTTTATTAAAATCGGCCTTAAAAAGCACGCCTCGAAATAGCACGACCGTCTCGGTTTTATTTTTCTTTTTTACCATTTTGGCGGCGTAAAAGTCGCTAAAACTCACGCGAACGCCCTCTATTTCGCCGCTTATGAGATCCTCGCTGCTCCACTGGTGCACCGTACAATCATAAATCGTAAAAAACTCGTCAAGCCCCAATCCGCGGTCTTTATCGTAGCTAAGACCGTGCTTTTTTACGATCTTTTCTATGATTTGACGTTTAAAATTTGCCCTAAATTCGCGCCTTTTTGATGCGGTGATAAGCATCGCCGTAAAAGTATAAACGAGCGCGCCTATCGCAGCGCCGAAAATCGCGTCTAAAAGATACGTTATCGCAGCGCCCGCGCAAATGCCAGCGCCAAGGCCGATCAAATTTGCTTTTTTGGTAGTGGCGACCAAAATTACGCGCTCGTTTTCTAGCTCTTTTAGCCCCGGCGAAAGCTCGCTCGCGGGCGAGTTTGGAGCGGGTTTTTCGCCCAAAGCCGCAAAAAGATTAGAAGCCGCCGGAAGCGCGAAAAGCGCTACAAATGCGCCGACGAAAATAAAGGTAAATAAAGTCTCCGTTTTAACTCCTTTGCGCGTTTGGCCGTTCATTTTACGGCTTGCGGCCCGCAAACCAAAGCCGTTAAATACGGCTAAATTTCGGCGCGGCGATTGATTTTAGGCAAGGCGGCTAAATTTTAACCTAACGTTCGCGCTTAAATTTTACGGCTTTTTGTTTTGCTTTTTATTAAATTTACGCCGCTTTTCGTCCCGCGATTTTGCTTAAATTTACGCCGTTTGCCGCTTTGTTTCGCATTTAGCCGCCGCATTTACGCGCAAATTTAAACCCGTCCGCAAACGAGCAAATCGAGTAAATTTATCTAAACGCTGCTTAAATTTAGCGGTTTTAATTTTAGAGTTTCGTAAAATTTTAGCTTTTAGCAAGAGCGGCTAAATTTAAAGCTAGCGCAAAAGCGAATTTACACCTGCGCCGTTTGCGTATTTTCGGGCTTTATCCGCGATTTTGCGCTTAAATTTCACTTCTTTAAATTTAGCGCTTGCAGATTTAAGCTCTGGGCAAAACCACCCAAATTTAACCAAAGCAGTGCGAAGGTAAAATTTGCTTTGCGGCGTGATTTTGCGCTTAAATTTCGCGCGTTTGTCGCCCGAATTTACCGCTTGCCTTAAAGCAGCCTAAACTCGCGGGCTAGTTCTAGGCTCGCTTCGATCTCGGCGCGCTTTGCCATCACGCTTTCGACGTTCGCGCTTAAATTTAGCCCGTTTTTATCGCCGAAGCTTTTAAGCTCGCTCCAAATCTCTTTGATGATTTCGCAGCTTTGCGCCAGATAATCCGCACTTGCATTTAGCCTGCTTTCGACGCTTTGGGGCACGCTCACGCCCAGCCACTTTATAAATTCCAGCGTTTTTGGGTTGCCCGCGGTCGAAAACGTGAGAAATATCGGCTCGCTAATCTCGGCCGCCGCGCAGTCTTCTAAAAATTTGCGCGCTAAATCCGCATCAAAAATCGCCTGCGAGACGAAAAATTTAGCCCCGAGGCGGATTTTTTCCAGCATTCGCTGCGGCTCATCGCCCTTTTTGCCGTGGCGCTCGGCGATACATACGCCGCCTGAGGCTAAATTTTTAAATTCGCCCGCGATCTCGTAGGCGCGAGTCAAATCCAGCCTTGTTTTTTGCGCGCTAGACGTAGCTCCGACAAGCACGCACAAATCCGCGCTCTGAGCCGCCAAAGCCGCGCGAAACTCGCTCTCGTCGTATCCGCCCGCGACTCGGTAAAAAACGCTAGGCGTCGCTACTTTTAGGTAGTTTGCGTAGTAGCTTTGCGGACTTAGCGTCCCGCTAAACTCAAACGTCCTTTGCGAGTCGCTTCTGTCGCTTTCGTCTTGCACCTCGTAAAGCACGAATCCGTCGGCGTTTAGGCTCTCTATGCGCGCCGTCCAGCGGTCTGCTATCTCGCGCAGCTTGGCCTCGTCAAATTCGGCCTTGGGCGGCGTCAAAGCGTAGAGCAAAAGATTTTTTTCTTTATTTAAAATTTTTTCTTTTAGCATGAAATTTCCAAATTTAATATGTAGAAAATGCGGCGTTTGCGGCTAAATTTACAGTTGCGGCGCGGAAGAAAACTTAGTTTGCTTTTAGCCAAAATCCCGCAAATTTTGCTTTGCGACTAGCTTGATTTTGCAAAATCTAAGCCTAATTTAACCCGCGCTAAATTCGCGCCAAAAAAGGGCGAAATCAATCTAGCGCAAAGCCGCTAAATTTAAACCGCCGCCCGTTTGCTAAATTAGCAAAAGGCGGCGAGATTTAAGCGAAGCTCTAAATTTATGAATTTCGCACGATCTTGACGGCTTGCACGAGATTTTTTAGGCTCGGCTCGACCTCTTCCCATTTGCGGGTTTTTAGGCCGCAGTCCGGGTTGATCCAGAGTTGTTCTTTAGGCAGTACTTCTAGCAGCGCCCTGATCTGCGCGACCATCTCGTCGACGCTCGGTACGCGCGGACTGTGGATGTCGTAGATGCCCGGGCCTACTTCTTGTTTGTAGCCCACGGATTTAAAGATTTTTAGCAGCTCGTTGCCGCTGCGAGCCGTCTCGATGCTGATAACGTCGGCATCCATCGCCTCGATGGTCTTGATGATGTCGTTAAACTCCGAGTAGCACATATGAGTGTGTATCTGCGTCTGCGCGCGAGCCGAAGCGACCGAGAGCTTAAAGCAATCGACCGAGAATTTCTCGTATGCGCCGATGTTTTCGTCGCGTAGCGGATAACCCTCTTTAAACGCGGCTTCGTCTACTTGGATGACTTTTATGCCCGCGTCTTGTAGGTCAGCAATCTCGTCGTAGATGCATAGAGCAAGCTGCTTAGCGATATCGGCTCGCGGCTTGTCGTCGCGCACGAAGCTCCAGTTTAGGATGGTTACCGGGCCCGTTAGCATGCCTTTCATTATCTTTTTCGTGCGGCTTTGCGCGTAGGATATCCACTCGACCGTCATCGCTTTTGGACGGCTCACGTCGCCGAAAAGCAAAGGCGGCTTCACGCAGCGGCTGCCGTAGCTTTGTACCCAGCCGTTTTCGCTAAACGCGTAGCCTTTGATCTGCTCGCCGAAATACTCGACCATATCGTTTCTCTCCGGCTCGCCGTGGACTAGCACGTCAAGTCCGACGTCTTCTTGAAATTTCACGCACTCGTCGATGTATTTTTTGATGCCGTCGTTATATTGCTGCTCGCTGATCTCGCCTTTTTTGAAATTTTGGCGCAGAACGCGAAGCTCTACCGTTTGCGGGAAACTACCTATCGTCGTAGTCGGCAAGACGCCGTAGTTTAGGACTTCGTGCTGGATTTTGATGCGGTCTTCAAACTTCTCTTCGCGCTCGAATTTGGTTAAATTCGCGACGCGAGCCTGGACGGCGGCGTCGTGGATGAGAGCCGAATTCGCGCGGGAATTCGCGCTGGCTTTATTTTCGGCGTAAATTTTAGCTTCGTTTTCGTTTAGAGCCGCGCCGTTTGCGAGCTTTGCGATGATTGCGATTTCGCTTAGCTTCTCAACGGCAAAACTTAGCCAGCTTTTGACCTCGGGATTTAGCTTTTCTTCGTATTTTAGAGTAAAAGGCACGTGGAGCAGCGAGCAGCTAGATCCTACGTAAAAGTCCTTGCCGCCTAGTTTTTGCGCTATTTGCTTGACGAAATTTACGCGCTCGTCGATGTTGCTTTTCCACACGTTTCTGCCGTTTACGACGCCGGCGAAAAGTTTCACGTTGGAGTTTGCGATAGCAGGCAGCGCCTCGATATTTTTCTCGCCGTAAACAAAATCAAGCCCGATGCCGTAAATTTTAGTTTTTAGCGCCTCGCTCACGGCTTTTAGCGCGTGTTCGAAATAGGTCATAAACACGATTTTTACGTTGCTTGCGGCCGCGGTTAGCTTCTCGTAAACGGGCGCGATTTTATCAGTTAGCGCGTCGCCCTTACTAGTTACGAATATCGGCTCGTCTAGCTGGACTAGGATTTCGCCATCTAGCTTTGAAATTTGCTCCAAAAGCTTGACGTATTGCGCCGTTAGCGCGTCTAGGTGGCAAAGCGCGCAGCTGCCGTCGGTGGTCTTTGAAAGCGCCAAAAACGTGATAGGGCCGATTAAATTTATCTTGCCTTTTACGCCGGCGGCCTTTGCCTCTTCGTATTCGTTAATGACTTTTGACGCGTCAAGTTTAAACGACGTCTGGGCGCTAAGTTCGGGCACGATGTAGTGGTAGTTCGTGTTAAACCACTTAGTCATCTCCATCGCTACGCCTTTTTCGTTGCCGCGAGCGCAGGCGAAATACCGCTCAAATTCGCTCAAATTCGCAAATCTAGGCGGCACCGCGCCAAATGCCACGATGGCGTCTAACATCAGGTCGTAAAACGAAAAATCGTTTACGCTGATAGCCGAAATTTCGGCGTCTCTTTGGTATTGCCAGTGTCTGTTTTTTAGCGTTTTAGCGACGCTTAGCAAATTCTCCTCGCTAAAGCCCTCTTTTTTACTCCAAAGACCTTCTAGCGCGCGTTTTAGCTCTCTTTTTTCTCCGATTCGCGGGAAACCCGTAACGTAACTTTTTATCATTCTCTTTTCCTTTTTTAAGTTTTTATGATTTTTGGATTTAAATTTTAATTGCGTTATCTTGAGGCGAGTTTGGCGGTTGGCGCCCAAATTTGCGACCAAGGCTAGGCACGTAGCCTGCCGCGGGTAGCAAATTTAAGCCTCCGTCAAAATCGTCCAAGAGAGCGCAAGTAAAAGGCGGGTGGCAACCGCTTTTTCGCAAACTAAAGTAAAATTTATAAAAAACCCTGCTAAATAAATTTCGCCCAAATTTTAGGAACTGTTTGGCTTTGTTTTTAAAAATGCAATTACAATGCGCTCCTCGCGGAGATAGAAATAAATTTATATTAATGTTTAAAAACGTGGAATTATTTAAAAATTTGGCTGTTTTTTTGTTAAGATTAAAGAGTCTTAAACATGGGGCAAGGCATTAAGCTTATCCTTTGGGTCGAATTTGAGCCGTATTATAAAGATTTTTGCGAAATAAATCAAGCCGCTTTCGTTAAATTTAGCGTAAAACGGCTTTATAAATTTAACCGCACCAAAGCGGTTGTGCGAGGGCTGTCTATATCGTCTCTAAAAACCCCGCCCCGCAGTTCATACATCCACCGCCTACGCCGGCGTCTAGCACCGTATTTATGAGCTCTGGCAGGGCCTTGATATCCCAAACCGCAGGCCACGCTTTTGCCGGCGTTTGGTTGTTGCCGTAGTAAAAATAAAGCGGTTTTTCTAAATCTTGGCGGAGCAAATTTAGCTCGAATTCGCCGCCGTATCTGTGCCCGGTAAGCGTTTCAAATCTTTGCAAGGCGTTTGTTTTCATCATCTCAAGATGCCTCGAATCTTGCGGTTCTAAAAAGACTTTATGCCCCAAAAGCCCTTGTACCGAGCATATCACGCAGCCTTGCAGCCTTGCTTTGCTTTGCGTAGTTCTGTGCTCGCTAACCGCAACGGTAGTATCTAGTATGTGGATTTTTCCCAAATTTAGCCCGTCTTTTAGCGCGGCAAGCGCGATTATTTTTTCAAATTCCGGCTCGTACGAGGTAAATCTAACGCGTAAATCAGCCCCGTTTAGCAAAAAATCGAAATTCGTCCGTTTAAAAATTTTGCCGCTGGGCTCATGCCTATATCCCTCGTGCTCGGCATCCGGCAAATGCCTGTAAATAAAACCTTGAATCAACCTGGCAAGAGATTTGCCGATCTTTAAATTCGGGCTTGCTAGCCGCGAGTTTATCGTTATCATTTTAGCTCCTTGAAGGATTTAATCCAAATTATAAAAAATATCGCATTAAAAATTAATTTAAAAAATACAAATACGATTAAATTTTGTAAATTTACGCCCGAAATTCGCTAAAATATCCGCAAAAATTACGCAAGGAGAGCAAATGAAATACGATTTTGACGCACCGGTGGAGCGAGGCGGGACGTATTCGTCAAAGTGGAAAACAAGCGGCGACGAGCTACCGATGTGGGTGGCGGATATGGATTTTAAGGTCGCGCCAGAAATTTTAGAAGCGCTGCAAAAGCGCCTGGATAACGGTGTTTTTGGCTACTCGTACGTGCCGCAGGAGTGGAGCGAGGCCATCTGCTCGTGGTGGAGCAGGCGTCATGACATCAAATTTGACCCGAGCTGGCTGATTTTTTGCACGGGCGTGATACCGATTATTAGCTCCGCGGTGCGCAAATTTACGAGCGTGGGCGATAAAATCGTGATCCAAAGTCCCGTCTATCACGTCTTTTACCGCAGTATCGAAAACAACGGCAGGATCGCGCTCACAAACGAGCTAGCCTACGACGGGCGCGGCTACGATATTGATTTTAAGGACCTCGAAGAAAAGCTTGCCGACCCGCTAACGACGATGTTTATCCTTTGTAACCCGCACAATCCCGTCGGCAAAATTTGGAGCGCCGAGAAACTAGCCAAAATCGGCGAACTATGCGCTAAACACGGCGTTTTGGTGATCTCCGACGAGATACACTGCGACATCACGAGCCCGGGCAAAAGCTATGTGCCCTTTATCCGCGCGAGCGAGACTTGCAAAAACATCTCGATCACCTGCGTTTCGCCGACTAAAGCCTTTAACATCGCCGGCTTGCAAAGCTCTGCCGCCGTAGTGCCAAATCCAAAACTGCGCGCCAAAATGGCAAAAGCTATCAACGACGACGAGGTCGGCGAGGGCAATGCATTTTCTTGTATCGCGGCTATCGCGGCGTTTGAGCGGGGCGAAGCGTGGCTCGAGCAGATGCGCGAATACGTAGAACAAAACCGCAAAATCGTGAGCGAGTTTTTGCAAAACGAACTGCCGCAGATTAGGCTCGTGGAGCAGGACGCCACATATCTGCTATGGCTTGACTGCCGCGAAATTTGCGACGACGCGAGCGATTTTCATAAATTCTTACGCCAAAAAGCGGGTCTTTGGCTAAACGACGGCAACGCGTATAGAGGCGAGGAAAAATGCTTCTTGCGCCTTAATATCGCCACGCAAAGATCGCGCGTGCTAGAGGGGCTAAAACGCCTAAAATCAGGCGCTCTGGCCTACGCGAAAAGTAGGGAATAATATATTTACGAAAAATTGGGATAAAATTTAGACCTTTTTGGTATGATTTGCGCGTCCGACAAGAAAACCTCCTTTTTGTAACGGCGCCTCGGCTCCCCCTGCCGAGGCGTTTTTGTCTTATTCATTAAGCTTTTTTAGTTATAATCCTTCTCATAAATTTACTCCGCCTAGCTCAAATTTAAGCAATTTTGGCGTATCAGGCGAAAGGACGAAAATGCTAACTCACATAGACGAAAACAACCGCCCCAAAATGGTCGACGTAAGCGACAAGGGCGTAACTACGCGTATAGCCGTAGCAAGCGGCATCATAAAAATGTCGCGCAAAGCCTTTGACGCGATCAAAAACAACACGGGCAAAAAAGGCCCAGTTTTGCAAACCGCCGTCGTAGGCGCGATAATGGGCGCAAAAAAGACGAGCGAACTCATCCCGATGTGCCACCCGCTGCTAATTGGCGGCATAAACTGCGACATCGAAGAGTTAGCTGATATCTGCGCTTATAAGCTAACCGTTAGCGTCAAGATAGACGGTAAAACCGGCGTCGAGATGGAGGCGCTAACAGGCGTTAGCGTCGGCCTTCTAACGATCTACGATATGATAAAAGCGATAGATAAAACCATGCAGATAACGGGTATCGCGCTAGAAAGCAAGAGCGGAGGTGAAAGTGGCGACTACGTGCGATCTAAATAAAGAACCAGAAATCATCTATCCAAATTTTTGGGAATACAAAATCATCTTGCTTGATAGTGATAACACCGAAGCTATCGTGCAGGGCGTCGTAGGCGAAAGACAACACAAGATAACGCCGTCAAAATCGAGCAAAGAGGGCAAATACAAAAGCTACAATCTAAGCGTTTTGGTTAATTCTAACCAGGAGCGATTAGAAATTTTTTCCGCGCTAAGACGCGTTTGCAAATACGTACTATAAGGACTTTCATGCAAAATTTAGTCTTCATCCAAACCATAAAAGAGAACAAAAACGACCCGCAAATTTCCGTTTTGATCAGGGAATTTGCGCTAAGCGAGTTTAGAAAAAGCGTCAAAGGCGCAAAAAACGGCGACGCAAACGCGGCTCTGGCTAAAGAATTTGAGCAAATTTGCGAGGCGCTAAAAGGCGAGGATCTGCTAAACCGCCAAAACGTCGCCAACCTCATCCAAAGCGCAGGCGACGTGCTAAGCGAGGCAAAAGAGCAGTATATCCACCGCCTAATCTACGAAAAAGAGCAGATCGAGCGGCAAATTTACGCACAAAAAGACGAGATCAAAAACAATGTTCGCGCGCTGCTTGAAAATATGGAAAATTTCATCAAAAGCAGCGACCTGGCGGATAAAGAGGAAATTTTAACCGTGATAGACGAAAAAATGCTCTGCGAGCTGCAAATGCTGGGAATCCTAAAAGAAACTACCGAGGCGGCGTTTCTAACCGCGATCGAAAAGGGCGACGACGTGAAAGACACGGTGGAGCAAATCGCCAAAAACGTCGTGCTTAGCGCGATAAACGAGGGCGAAGCGAGCAAGGAGCGCATCCTGGAGATCGCAAGGACGGTCTGCGAGGCGGCGAGCGAGATAGCTGACGTCGATCAGGCCTTTGCCAAAGAGCTAATGAGCGGCGCGATCGGAGGCGTAAAAGAGGCGCTTAGCAAGAGGACGGAGAAGTTTATCGAGGAGATCAAATTTGCCCCGGACGGCCAGACGCTGCTAGGCGAAGCTAAAGAATTCGTAAGACTCGAGGAGAGGTTCGTGGCGATGCTGCGCGATATGGCGCGCTCGGATGAGCCGTCTGCTGCGGTGATAAACGAAATCCTAGACGAGTCCATAGATAGCTACTTCGCTAAATTTAAGCGGCTACAAAACGACGTTTCGCGCCAGATCGAGCTTCAGCTAGAGGAGCTAAAATTTAACGAAAATATCGATAAATTCGCGAGCCTTGCGGGAGCTAAATTTGAGGAGTTAAAGCGCGAAGTAACTCAAGCCGGCGATAAATTTAAAGAAAATTTTAACGCCAAAGAACGCCTAGAAGCGCTCAAAAAAGATATCGGCGACTTTGAAAAACGAACGCAGGAGAAGCTAAGCGCGATAAATGCGAGCGAGATCGGCGAAAATCTCAAATCAAAATCAAAAGAACTAGGCGAGAAGCTCTACAAATCCGCCGAAAATCTCATAAAAACCGCCAAAGAAAAAATCGGCAAAAAAGAGGACGAGAAAAAAGACGAGTGAGCCCGACTTTGGCGATTTTGGCTAAATTTGGTAGCTTTTAAGGCGTTAAATTGATACTTATGACTCAAATTTAACGCCTTTTGCGACAAAAATAAACGATGAAATAAAAACGATGAAAATAATCCAAAATCAAAAATTTTTTAAGCGAAATTTAGCGCAGTTAATAAACGAGTTAGCAGACCCAAGCGAAAATTCGGCGGCAAATCTAGCAGAAGGTCGTTTGATTGATTTTACAGACGATAAAAGCGCGCAAAACAAAAGTAGCGGCGGACTAGTCTTTAAAAACGTAGAGTTTATGAACTGCGACATAGGGCTTGATAACGATCTCGCAAACCCGCAGACGATAAGCGGGGGTAAATTTTATCGGGTGTACTTTTAGATCTTGTTTTTTCGGTCCTTGCGTTTTAAGGGACGTTTTGCTTGAAAATACTTGCTTTAACGACTACGGCATACTGGACTCCGTGCTCTTTTGCCGCGTCAAAATCAAGGGCAAAATCACCTCGTTTCGCATAAACAAATGCGGCTTTATGACGCATAAAAATCCAAAACTCCAGCTCAAAATAGACGCTTTTAGACAAGATTTTTACAGCCGTGCCGACTGGGCGCTTGATATCAGCGAGGCAAGGCTTTCTGGATTTGATTATGAGGGTATCCCCGCGCGGCTTTTCGTGCTTGATACTTCAACGCAGTTTGTCGTAAGACGAGATAAATTTCACTCTCTAAATCAGCTTAGCGAGGAGTTTGAGAATAAATTTAGCTACGTGACGGCGTATTTAAAAGATTTTTTAGAGGACGGCCGAGAGGACATCGTGCTAACCGTGCCGACGTCGCGTCCTAAAAAATTTAAAGAGCCCATAGCAAACGGCCTAAACGAGCTGCGGGCTTTGGGGCTAGCGGAGTAAAATTTATTAAATTTACCTCCTGGTTTTAGCATCAAATTTAACCGCTTACGCCGCGAAATAAATTAAATTTCAGCGCGAATTTTAAACCGAGCTTGGCTAAAAACTAACCCTTCAGCCGCAAATTATTCGCATGCGTTAGCGCGATAGCGATAGCATCGGTGATGTCAAGCGGCTTGATCTCTTTCGTGATACCGAGAATTTTTTTAACCATAAAGGCTACTTGCTCTTTGTCAGCCTTGGCTTTACCCGTGACGGTTTTTTTAACCTGAAGCGGCGTATACTCGGCAAAATCGCCGTGAAGCTGCAAAATTTTAAGACTGAGCGCTCCTCGAAACTGCGCGAGCTTCAAAACCGTTTTTGGATTATACGCAAAAAATATGTCCTCGATCGCTACTTCGTCAAATTTATGATTTTTAAAAATCAGGTCGAGTCCCTCGCAAAGTTCGGTGATTTGATACTGTAAAGAATTCGGTTTTATTTTGATTAGTCCCGCCTCGATCAAAAGAGTTTTCACGGGCGTCTTTTCGACGATCGCATAGCCGCAATTTCGCGATCCCGGATCGATTCCTAAAATTTTCATCTCGTCCTTTTCAATAGTTTTTCACGCTTTTTTCACACCGTGAAAAAACGAATTTCAACGCCATTTTAACAAATTTAAGATAAAATCTAGCGAATCAATCTTAAAGGCAAAAATTTGGTCGCAAACGAGGTTTTGGAGCTACTTTCAAAAGAAATTTTACCGTCGGAATTTGAATGCTATATCAAGCAGCTTAAATTTAACGAAAAAAGCTCAAATTCGACAAACGTCGTATTTAACGCGCCAAACGAGATTATCGCCAAATTTATCCAGACTAAATACGCCTCAAAAATTGCTCACCTTTTTGAAGTAAAAACCGGACAAAAGCCGGTCGTCGAAGTTCAAGCCCCAACCAAAACCGCAATCAAACCGGCCAAAAAAGTGGACGTCAAAGAAATAAAAGCGCAAAGCAGCCTGTTAAATCCAAGCTACACTTTTGAAAATTTCGTCGTCGGCGACTCGAATCAATTTGCTTTTTTAAGCGCAAAAGCCGTATCTGAACAGCCGGGTAAAATTTATAATCCCCTTTTTATCTACGGCCCGACGGGACTTGGCAAGACTCATCTTTTACAATCGGTCGGAAATTTTTGTCTAAACGGCGGAAAAATGGTTATTTGCGTCACGAGCGAGCAGTTTATCACGGATTTTACGTATAACCTCAACAACCACTCGATGGAGCGATTTCGCGAAAAGTACCGAAACTGCGACGTTTTACTCATCGACGATGTGCAGTTTTTAGGTAAAACGGATAAAATTCAAGAGGAATTTTTTCATACGTTTAATGAAATTCACGCTAAAAACGGACAAATCGTGATGACATCAGACCGCCAACCAAAGTTACTAAAAGGCTTTGAAGATAGGCTAAGAACGCGTTTTGAGTGGGGCATCATCGCCGATATCACGCCGCCAGAACTTGATACTAAAATCGCAATTATCAATAAAAAATGCGAATTTGATAAAATTTATCTTGGTACCGAAGTCATAAACTATATCGCTACGAATATGGGCGATAACATCCGAGAAATCGAAAGCGCGATAATAAATTTAAACGCTTACGCAAGGCTAATGAGGCAGGAAATCACGCTAGAATTTGCTAAAAACATCCTGCGCGATCAGATAAAAGAAAAACGCGAAAATATAAATTTAGAGAGCATCGTAGAGACCGTGAGTAAAGAGCTAAATATCAAACCTAGCGATATGAAAAGTAAATCGCGCTCAAAAAATATCGTCGAGGCTAGACGCATCGTAATATATCTGGCTAAAAATTTGACGCCAAACTCGATGCCGCAGATCGCGCAGTTTTTTAATATGAAAGATCACTCGGCCGTAAGCCACAGCATCAAAAAAATAAACGAACTAATCGAAACGAACGAATACTTTAAAGTTCGCGTCGAAGAACTAAAAAATAAAATTTTAACCAAAGAGTAAAAACGTGAATAAAAGTGAAAAAAATCAAGATTTTATTAACGCCACAAAATACCTATCTACGGGAATAAAAAAGGATATTAACATTTTCACGTCCCCTACTAATGCTACTAAAAGAAATTTAAAAACAAAAGGAAAAAAATGAAAGTCGCAATTAACAAAAACGCTCTAGAAAGCGTAATAAACAATGCTAATCCTTATTTAGAAAAAAGAGATTTAAGCGCTATAACTTCGCATATATTTATAGCAGCTAAAGACGGTATTTTAAACGTAAAAGCAACCGATCACGAAATCGGTCTAGCTTATAAGCTATCAAACGTCAAAATCATAGACGAAGGAAACGCTACCGCAAACGGTAAAAAGTTGCTTGATATCATAAGAAGTCTAAAAGACGAAGAAGTTACGCTAGAGACGCTAAATAACTATCTCTATATAAAGCAAAAAAACTCAAAATACAAACTTCCTATGTATAAATTTGAAGACTTTCCGAATTTTCCTACCGTAGAAAATAAAAATAAATTTGAAGTCGATGCGGTCATGCTAGGCCGAAGTTTAAAAAAAATATTCCCGAGTATCGATAGCAATAATCCAAAATTTGAACTAAACGGCGCATTTATCGACATAAAGCAAAACTACATCAATATAGTAGGAACCGATACTAAAAGGCTAAGCGTTTTTAGACTTGAAACTCCTACGCAGAGCGAATTTTCGCTAATAATCCCAAAAAAAGCAATCGGCGAAATTCAAAAACTGTTTTTCGATAAAATAGAAATTTACTACGACGATACGACTTTGATAGCCCAAAGCTCGAATTTCGAGTTTTTTACGAAGCTAATTAACGGCAAATTTCCGGATTATAATAGAGTAATCCCGCAAGAGATAAAAAAACGTCTAAGATTAAGCAGAGATAAAATGATAGAAGGCATAAAAACCGTCTCTATCATGTCTGAAAGTACCAAAATAGTATTTGCCCCGCAAACGGTAAGTTTTGAAAGCATAGTCGAGGATAATTCGGAAGCTAAAACTTCGATTGATTTTGCAACGGGGCTTGAAAGCGAAATTTACGTCGGCGTAAAAAATAGGTATTTGCTTGATTTCTTACAAAATATCGAAGAGGAACATTTTGAATTTGGATTTAACGATTCGAATTTAGCCTTTACGGTTAGCTCAAACGAGCTAAAAACGGTAATAATGCCGATAAATTTATAAAAATAAAAGGTAAATAATGCAGCAAAATTACGGCGCGGAAAATATTAAAGTTTTAAAAGGGCTAGAAGCGGTTAGAAAACGCCCCGGCATGTACATCGGAGATACCAACGTAAGCGGCCTACACCACATGATCTACGAGGTCGTCGATAACTCCATAGACGAAGCAATGGCGGGCTACTGCGATACGATAGACGTAGAACTAACGCGCGAAGGCTCTGCTATCATCACCGATAACGGACGCGGTATACCTGTTGATATGCACCCTACGGAGAAAATTTCAGCCGCTACTGTCGTTTTAACGGTACTTCACGCGGGCGGTAAATTTGACAAGGACACTTACAAAGTCTCAGGCGGCCTGCACGGTGTGGGCGTTAGCGTCGTAAATGCACTCTCTAAAAAACTGGTCGTAAATATCAAACGAGACGGCAAACTACATAGACAAGAATTCTCAAGAGGTATACCGCAAAGCGACCTGGAAGTTATAAAAACTACGAATAGAACCGGAACTCAGGTTGAGTTTTGGCCAGATGACAGCATTTTTGAGGTTACGGAATTTAACGATGAAATTTTAACTAAACGTTTTCGCGAGCTAGCCTATCTAAATCCAAAAATAACTATAAATTTTAAAGATCAAAGAAACGGTAGAAGCGAGAGCTTTCACTACGAGGGCGGACTTGAGAGCTTTGTAACGGATATGAATAAAAACGAAGCCGTAAGTAAAGCCGTATCTTTTAGCGGCGGTGAAGAGGACATTTTAGTCGATTTTGCGCTGATGTACAACGATACTTACAGCGAAAATTTACTAAGCTTCGTAAATAACATCAAAACCCCTGACGGTGGTACGCACGAGGCGGGATTTCGCGCGGGTCTAACTCGCGTGATAACAAACTACATAGCTGCAAACGCCGCAGCACGCGAAAAAGATACCAAAATCACAGGCGAAGATATCCGCGAAGGCCTAATCGCGGTGGTTAGCGTAAAAGTACCCGAGCCGCAGTTTGAAGGCCAAACGAAAGGAAAACTAGGCTCAAGCTACGTAAAACCGATCGTTCAAAAGATGGTTTTTGAGGTGCTTAGCAAGTATTTTGAAGAAAACCCGATCGAAGCTCGCGCTATAATGGAAAAAGCGCTGATGGCTGCGCGCGGACGCGAAGCTGCCAAAAAAGCTCGCGATCTAACGCGTAAAAAAGAGGGTCTAAGCATAGGAACTCTGCCTGGTAAACTAGCCGACTGTCAGAGCAAAGATCCAGCTATCAGCGAGCTTTATCTGGTGGAGGGCGACTCAGCGGGCGGCTCGGCTAAACAAGGACGCGATAGAGTATTTCAAGCGATTTTGCCGCTAAAAGGTAAAATTTTAAACGTTGAAAAATCGCGCTTAGATAAAATTTTAAAATCAGACGAGATAAAAAACATGATAACCGCTCTAGGCTGCGGTATCGGCAATGAATTTGACGCCGAGAGGCTTCGATACCACAAAATCATCATAATGACCGATGCCGACGTCGACGGTAGCCATATCCAGACTCTGCTTTTAACGTTTTTCTTTAGATTTTTACACAAAGTCGTGGAAAACGGTCATATCTATCTAGCTCAGCCGCCGCTTTACCGCTATAAAAAGGGTAAAAAAGAAATTTATCTAAAAGACGAAAGAGCGCTGAATGAATTTCTAATCGAAACCGGCATCGAAGGTGTTGAGTTTGAAGGTATCGGAAATGCTGATCTTATAGACTTTTTAAAGATAGTCGCGGCTTATAGAAGCTTGTTAAAAGAGCTTGAAAAGCGTTTTAGCGTGATTTCTGCGGTTAGATTTATGATCGAAAATCCAGATATTGTTTCAAAAAGTTACGGCGAAATTTATGAAATTTTGAAAAACTATTTAGAGGCGCAGGGACACAATATCCTAAACTCATATGTCAGCGAAGAAGAAGCGCGAATTTACGTACAAACAGAAAGCGGCCTAGAAGAGCTTTTAGTAAATGAAAATTTATTTACAAATCCGCTTTATGAGGAAGCGCTTTATATCAGTCAAAAGATAAAAGAGCGCGGCATCGAGCTAAAAGGCGACGTGATAGACGTGCTAGACGAGATCGAAAAAAATGCTAAAAAAGGCGCTTATATCCAGCGCTATAAAGGCCTTGGCGAGATGAACCCCGAGCAGCTGTGGGAGACGACGATGAACCCTGAAAACCGTCGTTTGCTAAAAATAAACATAAATGACGCCATAAGTGCGTCGGATACGTTTAATCTGTTCATGGGCGACGAGGTCGAACCGCGAAGAAACTATATACAAGAGCACGCAAAAGACGTGAAACATTTGGACGTGTAAAATGCTAAAATCAGAACTAAAAGAGAGATCCCATCGGTTTAAAACCGCACTTGAAGTATCTTCGATACTTTTTTTTAGTATTATCATTTTAGTTTATATTTTTATCAAAAAAGATGAGGTTAAATTTGACGCCGACGACATTATTTTAATCACGATTTTGGTTTTGTGTCAGGTTTATTTTACGGTTTATAAAATTTATCAAAGCTTTCAAACAAGCACGTTAGATCAGATAACTAAGGCTTTTAGTAGAGATGAGATTTTACGCCTACTTTCAAAACAGGCTTCTAAATTTAAAGGTAAGAGCGGCGGTAATGCGGTAATGCTAAAGATCGAAAATTTAAACGATCTAAACGAGCGTTATAGCTTTGTAAGCACCGATATTTTGCTAAAACGATTAGTCGAGCGACTAGAAAAATTTCTAAACGAAAAAGTCTCTAAGAATACGCTTATCGGCAGATATTCAAACGAGTATTTTTTGATCTTTTGTGAGAGTAAAAATACCGAGTTACTCCATCTTTTAAGCGTTTTTGAGAAGACTCTTTTAAACGACGGGATTTATAATATCGAGTTAAAGATTAAATTTGACGCCGTAGATATAAACCACTCCGCAAGTCTTAAAAATACGGTCTCTTATCTAATCCAAAAGCTAAATGAAGAAGATAGCGAGGATAAAGTAGACGTTACCGACGACCTTGAAAAAGACGTCTGTAACTGCATCGATATGCAAAGATTTATTTTTCAAACCCAACTCGTTAAAAGCCTTCGCTTCGGACAAAATTTAAAAAATGTTTTGATTAAAATTTATACCGATATGCAAGGCCTAGTCTCAAAGCGAAAAGTACAAAATATCGCAAATAAAAATGGCTATGAGGTGCTTTTTGATATAAATATTATTAAAAAATTATCTGAAATTAAATTTAAAGATAACGATCCGCTTATGATCGAAATTTCATCCGTCTCGCTTAGAAATATAAAATTTATAAATTTTATAAAAGAGTTCGCACAGATGGGAAAGATCGATCCAAATCGCATTATTTTCGAGTTTAGCGAGAAGCTAGTGTATGACGAGATAAATAGATTTAAAGAAATCTTAACGGAGTATAAAAATCTAGGTTTTCGCTTCGCGTTAAATAAATTCGGCGGTAATAATGCCGGATTTGAGTATTTTAAATTTTTGCCGATAGATTTTGTTATCTACGACATAGAATTTAACAAAAATATCAAAAACGATAAATTTAAAACTCTGTTTGAAAATTTAAATTTAACCGCAAAAAGATTAGGCGTGAAGACTATTGTGAGATTTGTGGAGAACGAGGAGTTCTTTAACGTCGTGGAGCGCTATCAGACCGACTTCGCGCAGGGCTTTTTCATAGAAAAGCCAAAAGAAATTTAAAGGAAAAAAATGCAAGAAAACGAGGTCGTAGAACCAAAATACGGTGAGAAAATAATAAGCGAATTTGACGTAGAAAAAGACCTGGAAATCTGGGAAAATAAGCACGAGCGCGACTATAAGATAAAAATAACGCTACCGGAGTTTTGCTGCTTATGCCCGCGCTCGGGGTATCCTGATTTTGCGACGATTTATCTTGAGTACGTGCCGGCTAATTTCGTCGTTGAGCTAAAAGCGATCAAACTCTACATCAACAGTTTTATGACGCGTAACATCAGCCATGAAGATAGCATAAACGAAATTTACGGCGTTTTAGAGCGAAAACTGGCACCAAAATGGATGAAAATCACGGGAGACTTTAACCCGCGCGGCAACGTCCATACGGTGATCGAAATTTGCTCGGACGAGATAATCAAAAAAACGCAAGAGCAAAGCTTTGAAGCACCAAAATTTGAGAAATTTTTGCGAGATAGCGATCGAAGTTTTGATAGAGGCAGTTACGGCGGACGCGAGTCTAAATTTAGCAAAGACGGCTCTCGCGGTAAGAGTTTCGGAGCCGATAAAAGAGACGAAAAAACAGGTGGTAAAAAACCTCGCGCGAGCAAAGATAAATTTGACGATAAACCGCGAAGAGCTGGTAGCAAAGAAGGTTTTAAAAAGCCTGAATTTACCGGCGAAAAGCGCGCTAGAGTCGTGAAAAAATCATCGGAAGATAAATGATAAGCGCACAGCTGATCGAACACATCTTTAAAGCCGCGTCTATCTCGCGCTGGAACGACTATCCCAAGATGACGAATTTAGTCGAGCTTGATAAGCAGGCGCATAAATTTATCATCGCGTATTTTATCGCAAAGCTCGAGCATAATGCCGATATGAACTACATCATCGAGGCTGGTATTTTCGAGTTTCTCGCGCGAGTCGTAGTCACGGATATACGCCCGGATGTGTTTCATCAGATGCAAAAAACCAAAAACGAGCAGATAAACGCTTGGGTGCTAACGATCCTAGAAGGGCTCGTAAAGGACGTCGAGGGTGGTAAATTTTTAGAGCGGATGCGCCGCTATCTCACGCACAAGGACAAAGCTCACGCCAAAGAGCGCCTGATCCTAAAGGCCGCTAGCTATCTCGCGACGCGCTGGGAGTTTTCGATCGTTTATCAAACGAGTAAATTTTTAAGCGACATAGACGAGCTAAAAGCGCGCGTGGAGGAGGAGCTGGAGGATTACTACGAGCTAATAGGCGTACGCAAAATCGTGATGAACCAAAAGCTAGCGAAGCTGGTCGATCTAGCCGGCAGACTGCGCTTTCAAAAGCGCTGGGCGCAGACGCCTCGCATCCCTGAAACAGCGGTTTTAGGCCACATGTTAGTCGTGGCGATTTTGAGTTATTTTTACTCACTTGAGGTAAAGGCCTGCAAATCAAGGCTAGAAAATAACTTCTTTTGCGCGCTCTTTCACGATTTGCCAGAGTCGCTAACGCGCGATATCATTAGCCCCGTAAAATACGGTATCGAAGGACTAAACGAGATAATCAGCGAATACGAAATGCGCCTGATAGACGAGAAAATTTTGCCTTTCGTGCCTGAAAATTTTAGAGACGAGTTTAGCTATATCCTCGGTATCCGTATGGAAGGCGGCAAATTTATCAAAAATGAGTTTGAAAACAGGATCTGCGAGAAAAAGCCTCTACATCACGAGGGAACGATGGAGAACGTAAACGAGGATAAATTTAACGCCATCGACGGTAAAGCGCTTAAATTTTGCGATAAACTCGCGGCGTTTTTCGAGGCGGGGATATCGATCAGCTACGGCGTAAAGTCAAACGAACTAACCGAAGGCTTTAATAATATGGATAAATTTTTTCAGAAAAATCAGAGCTTGGACGGAGTGAATTTTTTAAAAGTTTGCGATGATTTTAAGGAGCATTTTTCGCTTTTACAGGTTTAAAAACCCTCTCTCAGATGACTGCGGCACACGCCTAGCCTAAGTGCTCTGCTGTGTTCCCACCCTGAAGCGGTGCCTAGAAGAGACATTGCACAGGTCTAAGAAAGGGCAAGAGCGATTTTACTCAAATTTTACTTAAATATATTTTAGGCGGCAACATGGGATTTGATATAAAATGTAAATTTTTGTCGTTGTTTAGGGAGTTTTTGGTCTATCACCACCGCTCGCTCGAGTTTCGCGCGAAGATATTTGCGGCTATCATCTCGGCCAAACTCAATCCCGAAGAGGACGATTTTGCAAATTTATATGATATCTCGAGCGAAATTTACGGCGGCGACGAGAACCGCAAACGCGTACTTATCGAAACCACCAGAGAGTATGTCTCCCGTATCAAACGCAAAGACCCGATGACGCTTGATAGCTTGCTCTTGGCGATCGATCAGGCTATCAGAGCGAACAAAAACTACGCGCTAAAGATCGACTTCGAGCACCTACGCAGGCTCATCGACGCCGACGAATACGAAGGTCTCGTGCAGCAGCGCGTGTATGATTTCTTGCTATACGAGGTAAAAACCTACGCGCCAAACAGATAAGACATCAAATTTGAATTAAATTTTGCTTATTTTTGCTGCTCTTTAGCGGTGTTTTTTTATTATGGATCTGATTTTTTAGGCGACGATGCGCTTTATGACGGCATTTATAAAGAGGTCGATATGCCTGAGGCCGGCAGCGCGACCGATATAAATTTCAGCGTCAAAAAGGCCGGTATCTACGAGTAAAATCTACTACAAAAGCAAAAAAGTAAAGTTCAGCAGAGGAGGCCTTCCCGGGATGCGGCAGCGACGAGTTTACGAAGTGGTTTTGCGAGAAGTCTACAGCTGCTAAGCTAGCCTGCTACTACGGTTATACGACGCAAGGAGTCCCTGAGCCAATTGGCACGAGTGGAGAGGAAAAAGCGGCCTGTACGGGCGAAAAAATCTTGCTAAAAGTAGCGCTAAAATCCATGCAAAACCGTGAAATAAGCTACGCAAAAGGCGGCGAAAAAAACGAGCTAAAGCAAAATTTGAGCA
>CAUQMF010000012.1:0-29877 GCA_963518965.1 uncultured Campylobacter sp. | reverse complement strand
CTTTAAATTTTATCTCGCCAAGACTTACGCTCTCAAGGCCGGCGATGAGGCGTAAAAGCGTAGTTTTGCCGCATCCGCTTCTGCCAAGTATGACGGTGATCTTATCTTTTTTTATGCTTAAGCTTAGTTCTCTCAAAACATCGATACGCTTCTCACCGATATAAAAATGCTTGGATAAATTTGAAATTTCTATCATTTCTCACCTCGCAAAAGGCTAAATTTCGCTATCAAAAGCAAAAAGAGTCTATCTATGAGCACGCCGCAAATGCCGATCGTAAAAATGCCTACAAATATCCTATCCGCGCGCGAAAGTTCCTCTGCGTCAAGGATTAAGTAGCCCAGCCCGCTTGAAGCCGCTATCATCTCAGCTCCGATGATCGCGCGCATGGCATAGCCAAAGCCTATTCGCATGCCGACAAAGATATCTTTTAGCGCGCTTTTTAAGATGATCTTGTAAAAAATTTCAAATTTGCTAAAGCCAAAAATTTTACCGACTTCGATGAGCTTCACGTCGCAGCTCGTTAGCCCTTTTTGGATACTTAAAAACATCGGGAAAAACGAGGCCAGGATGATGATAATAATCTTTGGCGTTTCGTTTATGCCAAACCAAAGCACCAAAATGGCGATCAAACTAAGCGGCGGGATATTTCTAAAAAACTCCAGTATCCACTCGTAATAAACGCTGATCTTTGGCAAAAGTGCCGCTATACCGCCAAGCACAAGTGCTAGGGCAAAGGAGAGTGCATAGCCTGCAAATATACGCTTAAAGCTGATGACCGTGTGCGTGATGAGCTCGCCACTTTGTATCATGGTTAACATCGTCTTAAATGTCGTCGCTGGACTTGGCAAGATATACGGCGTGAAAATTTCTAGCTCGCAAACGACCTGCCAGAGTGCAAAGATCGCTAGGATCAAAATGCTCTTTTTAAAAATTTCTTTCACAGCCCATCTCCGTTGTGACAGCCGTTTTCGCAGTATAAAAGCTCGATGATCCGGTAGTTTTTAAGCTCGCTAAATTTATATGAAAGGGCGTTTTCTATCTTTTCTTTGCTATCAAGGCTTAGAGTTTTTACGCCCAAATTTGCGAAAAATCCCGGCGGTATCGGACTTTGCTCGATACTACGCATCTTTAAATTTATAGCGTTTTGCTCCCTAAAGCTTTTCCACGTCAAAAATGTGGTTCGCTCCAAATTTAGCCCCTTGCCAAGCTCGGCCAAGTCCTCGCAGGGCGTCGTCACGTAAAGCCACTCGTCCTCTTTTAGCTTTGCGCTAAGCTCGATGGCGCTTTCTATTAAAATGGGGTTTAAATTTGAGATGAGAGCGGCTTGCTCTTTGAAATTCGCCCTGACAAAATTTACAGCCCTCGGACAGCGACTATCAAAGATGAGCTCGCTTTGCGCAAGGCCATTTTTGTATGCGTTTTTTACGCTTTGGACGTGGTTTTTTTCGCACTCTACTACGCTAAAACCTTTGTCTTGCAAAATTTCTTTAAGCGCCGCAAAGTCGTAGATGTTTTTTACAACAGGATTTAACCAAACCAGTTTTTTCATGAGAGCTCCCGTCAAATTTAAAGACAAAATGTAATAATTGAAATCAGAATTGTATCATTTGAAAGCAAAAAGACGGCTTTGGAAGCCAAATTTATAAGAAAACGGGTAGAATTTTACGTACGGCTTTTGCTTTTTCTGCGATTTACCACGAGTCTTAGTATGCTTTTTCAAGCCTTATTAGCTCTTTTGGCACGCTTTCTCGCATGTTTTCTCCTTAAATTTAAGCCGAAAGCTTGCCGATAAATCAGTCAAATTTGACTAATCTTGCGTCGTCAAATTTGAATTCACAAAGCGCTCGCGAGACAAGCCGCTTTTAAATTTTACGACGGGAGCTACCGTGCGGGTAATGACCAAGCTAAATTTAAAAGCAGCGAAGTATAAACCAAAAAGGCGAGCCGTCAAATTTAATCTAAACGGCTTGCCTTAAACCTAACGCCCTCTCCTCAAACCCATCTCCCACGATAAACTCCGTCGTATAAACCAGCGCGCGACCTTCCTGCGCGTCTTTGATGCGGATAATCAGGCGCTTGTTGTTTTTATCGGCTGCAGCGCGGTGTTCGCCGATGGCGACGCGGTAAATTTGCGTGATGAGATCCTTGCCCGTTTCGTCCAAATTTAGCTCCAACACCAGATCCTCAAGCTCTCTTTTGCCTCTACTTTCGCTAGATACCGAGCCGTTTTGGTAGCTAGCGCCGCTACTTTCTTTGCGCTGTTTAAAGCTTCTGCTTTGAAAATTCATATCGCGCGCGTCCTCTAGGCTCACGACGTCGATTAGATTTATGCGAGCGCCCTGATCGTCGCGCGAGTAGCGCACCTTAAATGCTAACGGAGCGTCCTTTTGTTTCTCGCTTAGGCTCTCGATGAGCCCTTTTTCGGAGTCAAACGCCGCGACCTTAAACGTACCAAAAAGATCCATGACGCTTAGCATCATAAACTCTTTGCCGGTTTTTTTGCTAGGGATTTTAGCGATCTCGGCGATCTTGCCGACGACTAGGATCTCGCTCGTTTTATCGATCTTGCCAAAATCTTTGCTAGGCGTGTGTTTTATCTGTTCGATTTGCTCTTTGTATTTTTCGAGCGGATGCGAAAAGTTCATACCCATAGCCTCGTCAAGAGTCAAAATTTTATCCAAATTTATGCGCATGAACTGCCCGTCTTTGGAGTAGCGAACCTTAAACGCATGCGGCAAATCGCGCTCATCCGCACTCATCGCTTCGACCGCGCCAAGGCCTCTGTCAAAGACCGCGATCTCGACCGTACCGTGAAAATCCAGCATCTCGATCGTGCCCATTTTTTTGCCGTTTTTCTTGCTGATCCTGGTGGTGAGATCCTCGATCTTGCCGACTAGCAGCATCTCGCCGTTTTCCGGTAGCTCGTCAAATTTATCGCTTAGCGTGTAGTTTATCTTTGAAATTTGCTCGCGGTACTCGTCTAGCGGGTGGCCGGAGAGATAGATACCAACGCTTTCTAGCTCAAATTTGAGCTTAGTTTTTAGCTCTAGCTCGGAGTCGTCGCGCACGAGATTTGTTTTAACCGTGCCCATACTCTCGTCGTCGCCAAAGAGGCTCTCGGCCGCGTTTTTCTTGATAGTAGCGGCGTTTTTGCACGCCTCCACGATGTTATCTAGGTTGTTTAGCATCATCTTGCGCGTTAGGCCGAAGCTATCAAACGAGCCCGATTTTATCAGGCTTTCAAAGACTTTTTTATTTACCTTAAAGTTATCCACGCGCGAGACGAAGTCGTCGATGTCCTTAAACTCGCCCTTAGCCTGCTCCTCTAAGATATTTTCGATCGCCGCGCCTCCGACGCCCTTTATAGCGCCTAAGCCGTAGATGATGGCGTCCTTGCCGCCTTCGCTAACGACTGAAAATTCTTTGGCCGATTTGTTGACCGACGGCGGTAGGATAGCGATATCTAGGCGCTTACACTCATCGATATAGCGCGAAATCTTATCGGCGTTGCTCTCCTCGCTCGTGATTAAAGCCGCCATAAATTCGGCCGGATAATAAGTCTTTAGATACGCCGTCTGAAAGGTCACGTAGGTGTATGCCGCGGCATGTGATTTGTTAAATCCGTACGAAGCAAAGTGCAAAATAAGCTCAAACAGCTCGTCGGCCTTTTTGCCGTCTAGCCCCTGCGCCTGCGCTCCCTCGATAAATTTGCCCTTTAGCCTATCCATCTCCTCTTTTATCTTTTTACCCATCGCGCGGCGCACGAGATCGGCGCCTCCTAAAGAAAAGCCGCCGATAGTCTGCACGATTTGCATAACCTGCTCTTGATAGACGATGACGCCGTATGTGGGCTCTAGGATTGGCTCAAGCTCGGGAAAAATGTACGTGATAGGCTCTAAACCGTGCTTACGCTTGATGAAATCAGGTATAAGATCCATCGGACCCGGGCGGTAAAGCGAGATCATCGCGATGATATCCTCGAAGCAGTCGGGGCGCATATCGGCTCCGACTTTTTGCATGCCTTCGCTCTCTATCTGAAACAGTCCCAGCGTCTGGCCACTACTGATCGTCTCGTAGGTTTTGGGGTCGTTTTTATTGACCTGCTCCCAGATGATCTCTTTGCCGAATCTCTTTTTTACGAGCTTGACGGCATTATCTATCACGGTTAGCGTCTTTAGCCCCAGGAAGTCAAATTTGATGAGGTCAACGTCCTCTAGGTACTTTAGGCTATACTGCGTGACGAAGTGATCCTCCTCGGCGTTTGGCTGGCGGAAAAGCGGGGTTTTGTTCCACAGCTCCTCGTTTGAGATGACCACGCCTGCTGCGTGCATGCCGGCGTTTCGGTTTAGACCCTCTAGATCAAGGGCGAATTTCCAAATTCTATTGGCATTTGAGTTGGTCGCTATCAGCTCGCCGATCTTTGGTTCTTTTTCAAAGGCTTGTTCCAGCGTGATGCCTAGCTCGTCGGGGATGAGCTTAGCCATGGCATCAGCCTCGGCATAGGGCATATCGCATACGCGCGCGACATCGCGGATGACGCCTTTTGCCAGTAGCTTACCAAAGGTTATGACTTGAGCTACGTTAAATTTGCCGTATTTTTCGATGACGTAGTCGATGATCTCGCCGCGGCGGTTTTGACAAAAGTCCACGTCGATATCGGGCATGCTCACACGCTCGGGGTTCAAAAAGCGCTCGAAAAGCAGATTATAGGGCAGCGGATCAAGGTCGGTGATCTTTAGACTATATGCGACTAAGCTTCCCGCCGCCGAGCCGCGTCCCGGGCCTACCGGCACGCCGCGTTTTTTAGCTTCGTTGATAAAGTCCCAAACGATCATCATATAGCCCGGGAAGTTCATCTTGTTTATGATATCTATCTCGCGCTGCAAACGGGTACGGTACTCCTCGTGGCGCTCTGTCGGGACAAATTTAAGCCTATCTTCTAGCCCCTGCCTACACTCGTGCTCAAATAGCACGCTATCGTTTGGTATGCTGTAGCGTTTATCAGGCTCTGGCAGGCTCAAATTTCGCTCGGCCGCGTACTCGAGCGTAAATTTAAAATTTGGCGGCGTCGCGTCGCCTAGCTTGATCGTGAGGTCGCATTTATCTACGATTTCTTGCGTATTTGCGACGGCTTCGGGGATATCGGCAAAAAGCTCGCTCATCTGCGCGGGCGTCTTGACGTAAAACTCGTGCACGCTGTGGCGCAGGCGGTTTGGGTCGTCTAGCAGTTTGTTCATCGCGATACACATGAAAACCTCGTGCGCGTCGGCTCTTTGCTTAAACGTATAGTGCGTGTCGTTGGTTGCGATTACCTTGATGTTTAGCTCTTTTGCCAGGCGCAGGATCTCATCGTCGATCCTGCGCTGATCGCCGATGCCGTGGCGCATGATCTCGAGGTAAAAATCATCGCCAAACACGTCCTTGTACCACAGCGCGGCTTCCTTCGCCGCCTCGTATCCGCCAGCGCCGAAACGCAAATTTCGCTCGCTTTGGTTGAGGTTCCAGTTCACCTCGCCTTGCAGGCACGCCGAGGAGCAGATGATACCCTCGCTGTGCTCTTTTAGCATCTTTTTGTTGATACGCGGATAATAATAAAACCCCTCGATATAGCTCATGGAGCTTAGATACATCAGGTTTTTGTAGCCGATTTCGTTTTTGGCGATGAGGCAGAGGTGGAAGCGCTGTTTGGTGCTTTTATCACCCAACTCCTCGCCGTTGTGGATGTAGGCTTCGATGCCGATTAGCGGCTTTATGCCTTCATTTTTCATCGTTTTATAAAAGTCTATCGCGCCAAACATATTGCCGTGGTCGGTGATGGCTGCGGCTTTGACGCCTTGTTTTTTTAGCGTTTTAGCTAGCTCTTTGATACGGTTGGCTCCGTCTAGCAGCGAATACTCCGTGTGCAGGTGCAGGTGCGTAAAATCTATAAAATCGCTCATTTTTCGTCCTTTTTAATGCTTTTGATTTTACAGAAACTTTGCTTTTAGGCGGATAAATTCGGCCTGGTTTAAATTTAAGCAAGCGCGGGAAATAGGCTGTTTAGACGGATTTTTCGTGAAATTTCGACTGGAATTTTTACAAAAATTTAGCCCGTCTTTGCCGTCAAATTTTAACCCGAATTTGACGCTCGGGTTTTTGGGTCGGCGGCGTAAAATTTGCAGTCGGCGACGCGTATTTGATCTAAATTTACGACTCAAAATTCGGCTTAAATTTGAGCGGCAAATTTGACGCAATCTCGCAACCGGATGTAAATTTTGCTAAAATTCGGGTAAATTTAGCAGGTAACGGGAGTAAAATTTGAATACGATAGACAAACAAGACTCAAATTTGACGAATTTTAGCTCAAAGAAATTTGTGCGGGATTACGACAAAGAGCCGTTAATCATCAAGAATAAAACCAATTTTTACATCGCATTTTTGGGCATTATTTGCTTGGTATTTATGATAGCGATGTACATCTATGAGCCCACCGAAACTAGATATAGACAGCTTTTCATCATATTTCCAATGTTTGGCTTGCCTGTATTGATTGAATATATTTTTGACTCTTTTAATAAAAAAATTATCGCGTTTTATAACGACAAAATCGTTTATTATACAAATAAAAAACCCAAAAAACGATATTTTTAAATGAGATCAAAAGCATAAAACTAGCGTATTTTGCAAGAGATAACGAGTGGCTCAGAAAACAAGGCGCTATTTATGGATTTCTTTTAAAATTTGACCCTTACTTCACAATGATTTGTTTTGGGCTGATTTTTATGCTTATCGCAGCTAACTTGGCTATAGAATATGCCCAAACGGCTGGCTTTTTCACGACAATTCTTGCAACAGCATTAGCTTTTTTGATCATATTTGTCTCAAAATTTATATATTTTCTTATTTTTAAATTTCAGCTACGGTTTATGTTTTACGATAACGCGATAATAAAATATAAAGACAAAGAGGCGATTTTTACCATAGAAAATACGAACGAATATCAAAAAATAAAAGAATTTTTTATAAGAAAAAGAGGGGTAAATTTGGATGAAGCCGAGCGTCACGTGTGGCTAAGTTACGGATAAAATTTTACGAAAATTTTGACGTAGGCTAAATTTTAAATTTCTCTCTAAACATCTCAAGCAAATTTGACAAAGTGTCGCATTTTGATACGTCAAGACCAAGTTTAAGAGCAGCAAATTTATAGTGCATTTTGGCGCCGTCCATTACGCTCACCGCCGGTGCACGCGAGCTTTTGGAGAGCTTTTTGCCGCTCTGCGCTAGCAAGCCGTGATGAATGAAATTTGCGTTTTCAAACCCGTAGCCCAAAATTTGCGCCGCGTATTTTTGCGCCGCCGAGCACGCGAGCAGATCCTCGCCTCGCACGAGCAAATTTACGCCCAATATCTCGTCATCCACGAGGCTAGCGAGATTATACGCGGGCGTATCGTCCTTTTTCCAAACAACGAAATCGCCCAAAATTTGCGCCAAATTTACGCTCTGGGTTTGCGTGAATTTTTCCGTTTCAAACACAGTCTCGTCCGTCAAATTTAAGACACCCAAATTTGCTAAATTTAAAAAACTTTCGCCCGAATTTCCAGCGGAGTTAAGGTTGAATTTTTCTCCGCCAGGTTTCCCTCCGTCCGAGTCGCCCAAATTTTCCAATTTTGTTAAACCGTTTGCTGTACCGTCTTGTGCTTTTTGCATGTTACCGAACAAACCGCCCGTCTGGTTTGCTGCGTCGATAGGGCCAACGTGCAAAGCGTCAAATTTTATCAAATTTTGCCGGGTGCAAATTTCCGCCTCATCAAGGACGCGAAGTCGCATAGCCGTTTCGTCTTTTTTAAATTTAAGATTTTTCTCCGCGCAAACCCGCGCGTAAATGCCGTTTTTAAACGAGCTTTTCATCGAGTGTGAGCACTCGCAAGCGTAGCAAACGCCTTTTTGCTCGAGCTTTTTTAGCGCGTTTTGGTAGGCACCAAGGCGAAATTTGGAGCTAAATTTGGTTTCAAACTCCCCCACTCCGCCAGGTCCCCCGTCAAAATCAATGCCCAGCATATCAAGCACGCGAAAGATGTTTTCCACGTATTGCCTGCGGTAGCGCGGCAAGTCGTAGTCGTCGATCCTTAAGTATAAAATCCCATCAAATGCGCGAGCAAAAAGATATGTTAGTAAGAAGTTGTAAACATTGCCCGCGTGTAAAAAGCCGCTTGGCGTCGGAGCGATACGAGAGGTGATTTTTTGGTTCATTTGGAGAGAAATTTGACTAAAAAGCTTAAATTTAAAAATTAGTTAAAAGCCGTCAGATTTGACGGCCGGATTATTCTTTAGGTTTAGATTCGTTTACTCTTAGAGCTCTGCCGCCTACTTCCTTGTTGTTTAGCGCTTCGATCGCTTTTAGCGCGTCTGCGTCGTTTTCTATCTCGACGAATCCGAATCCTTTTGAGCGATTCGTGTCGCGATCTTTGACGATTTTCGCGCGTTTTACTTCGCCAAACGGCGCAAATGTATCCTTAAGCTCTGCCTCAGTCATGCGATATGACAAGTTACCGACGTAAATATTCACAGTAACGTTTCCTTAAATCAAATTCCCGATAAATCGGTTAAGGGATAATACCTGAATTTAAATAAAAAAGCTAGATAAAAAGCTCGCTTTTTATAATTTAGTATTAAATTTACCCGTAAGCATATCCGCAAGCTCTTTAATGCGGCAAAATTTAGCCGATTTTTCAAACCGGCAAGCTTTTAGGGCTTAGAAAACGGCTTCGTGCAAAAGCCGTTTTCTCGCACGTAAATAAAAACTCGGCGAAAAAAGAGCAGGCAAAGCTACGTTAAGCTTTTGCCTTAAATTATCGTCTGGGCTTTGTGCCGTTTTATTTTACGAATAGCAAGCCCTCTTTTACTTCTGCGTAAATTTGCTCGCCGTCTAAAATTTTAAGCAACTCCAAAGCAAACTCCATTGCCGTGGCGGGACCTCTTGATGTGATGATATGGCCGCTTTGCACGACGTTTCTATCGCTTACGTAGCTTCCGCCGCGTACGGCTTTTTCGCAGCCAGGATAGCAGGTAAACTCGCCTCTAACGATCTCTGCGGCGTCAAGAGCGATCGGTGCGGCGCAGATGGCTGCTATAAATTTACCTTTTTTATCGAAACGCTTTATAATTTCTCTCATTTTTAGATTTCCCTCAATATTTGAGACGCCCGGCTGACCGCCCGGCAAAACTAGCATATCGTAGTCATCCTCCTCAAGATCGTAAAGCGTCATATCGCAGACGAATTTCACTCCGTGAGCGCCCGCTATAGGCAGCTTATCAAGCCCGACGATATCGACTTCTACGCTGCCTCGTCTAAGCACGTCCACGATGCTAACGCCCTCTATCTCCTCAAACCCGTCGGCAAAAATCACGGCAACTTTTTTCATAATTTTCTCCTTAAATTTTCGGATTATTATACTCTCGTTTGCTAAATTTGCGCTATAATCGCGCCACTTTAAATTCGAAAGGAAGGAAAATGGAAGTAAAGATTACGTATTGCAATTCTTGAAACTATAGACCGGTAGCTTCTCGTGTAGAAGAAGAATTTTTAAGTCAAATTCCAGGTGCTAAAATTAGCAAAACCGTCGGTAGCGGCGGAAACTTCATAGTTGAAGTAGACGGAAAAGTAGTCTTTTCTAAAAAAGATCTCATCGGTACGGACGTAAACGCCCTGCCAAATCACGAAGAGATCGCAGCTTTGGTCGATAGCGTTAAAAAATCAGCCTAAAGTCTAAGCTAAGGCTTAGGCCTTGGCTTTTATTCTTCAAATTTTATCTCGTCTTTTTCATATTTTTTAAGCAAATCGTTTATATGCCTCTCAAAAATTTTCCATCTAGCTTTGTTTCCATGTTTTTCAAATAAACTTAACGCTTGGCGAGTCAAAATTTCTTGTTCATTCTTTGTGAGCAAGTATTCAAAAAGCCGGTCAATGACCGCTAGGCCGTTTCGATCCAGCATCAAATCAATCAAATTTCGTTCAGTTTTTATCTCGTCAAAAAATCTAAATACCGCTCTTAAATCGTTCGCTAAATTTTCACAAAGCGCTGCCGCATCGGTATTTTCGTTGATTTCATAGTAAGGCGTTTTGGAGCCCTCGATAAATGAAATTCTATCCCTAAAATGGCATTCGTATTCTTTGGGTTTTAAGACGAATGCCTTGCCGGTTGCGGCGCCTACAAACGCGCCCTAAAGCCGCAGTTTACGTAAGATCTGGTTTTCAAATGCGGTATTGCCGCCACCTTTTTAAAATTTTCGATTATAGATAAATTCGGGAGTATTTTTGTAGAAATTTAGCCCGTTTTTGTAAAGCCGTTATCTTTAAACAGCGGCTTCACTCGGGCTATGAGCTCGTCAAATTTTGCTTTCATCAAATTTGACGACTGCGGTTATTTATTTGCGCGCTCGATGTATTCGCCGCGGACGGTATCTACGCGGATGACCTCGCCCTCAAGCACGTGAAAAGGTATCTGCACGACCGCGCCGCTTTCTAGCGTAGCGGGCTTTTTACCGCCCTGGGTGTCGCCTTTGAAATTCGGCGGAGTCTCGACGATCTTTAGCTCGACTACTTGCGGCACTTCTACGCCGATAGCCTTGCCGTTGTGAAACAAAATCTCAACCATCATGCCGTCTATCATCCATTTTTTAACATCGCCCACGTCATCGTCGCTGATTGCTACTTGCTCATAGGTCGCAGTGTCCATAAACTGACAGAACTCGCCGTCGTCGTAAAGATACTGCATCTCTTTTTCTTCCAAATTCGGCTGATCGCATTTGTCGCCCGCGTGGAAGGTCTTTTCAAGCACTTTGCCGTCGATGAAAGATTTGATTTTCGCGCGAACGAAAGCCGCGCCCTTGCCCGGTTTTACGTGCTGATACTCGACGACTTTATACGGAACGCCGTCTAGCTCGATCTTTAGTCCTTTTTTTAGGTCGCCCATAGAATAGGTTGCCATTTTTTCTCCTTGATTTAAAAATGGTTGATTATATCCAAAAAAGTTTAAATTTAGCAGGCGGGGCAAACGAATTTCAAACGATTGCCCCGAATTTAGCGAGTAAATTTAATAAACCAAAACATAAACTATCTGTGAGCCGTGTACGCCTAAAACCGGCACGAGCTCGATATCAGACGTCCTTGAAGGGCCGCAGATGAAAAGGATATTAGTCGGCAACTTTTCATTTTCTTTTTTTATCTCGTTTAAGCACGCAGATAGGCTTTTTACCACGTCTTGCTTTTTTAACAGCACTATGCAAAGTCTTGGCGTTAGGCTTAGTAGTCTTGGTTGGCTCTTGCTTGAGGTTACGCAAAAAACGCCGTGCGAACTAACGGCTTTGGTTGCTTTGATTATAGAGACGTCGTAGTTAAAAAGCTCTGATTTAAACTCCTCCACGGGCCTATCAAAGGCGAATTTTACTTCCGCTTCTACCTGCGATACATCGATAGGCAAGTCTGCGGGATAGATTAAATTTTTAGCGTTTTGTTGCTTGATTATCGCGTTTATATCGACGATTAAATTTTGACTTCTTTGTACGAAGGCTTTATTTTAGGACTTTTTCTCTGCTATTCATAGCAGAGAAAAACATATAAACTCTTTTCATTTTTCCTCCTTTAAGGTCTAAAATTCGTAACTACGGGCACGAGCTGCGGAAACAGATGTATAACCGCCCACGTGATGAAGCTAGCCAAAACTATAAATAAAAGCGAGTATTTAAGCGTAAATTTAAGCACTTCGCTCTCGCGTCCGGCCATTCCCACCGCCGCGCACGCTACGGCGATACTTTGCGGGCTGATGATTTTACCCACGACGCCGCCCACGGTGTTTGCCGCCATAAAAATAACGTCGGGTACGCTTAGCTGATTTGCCGTTACTTGCTGAAGCGTACCGAAAAGCAAATTTGCGCTAGTAACCGAGCCCGTTAAAAATACGCCCAGCCAACCGATGACGGGCGAGAAAAAGCCAAACGCGTTGCCCGTGCTTGATAGCGCTAGACCCATAGTCGCAGCTTGACCGCTATATTTAGCAACGTAGGCGTACGCGACGATAAAGCCTATCGTAACGATGGGAAAAGCCATCTCCTTTGCCGCCTCTTTTGCGGAAGCGACTGCGATTTGGGGTTTTATCTTTAAAATCAGCGTCGTAAGAATCGCAGCTAGCAGTATCGCCGTTCCCGTAGCCCTTAGCGCGTCCCACGTATAAACAGCGCTAATAGCTTGCACGCCCTGCGAGATTGGCGGATTTGACGCGGTTAGATTATGCAAGTTCGCGACTTCAAATTTAAACGTAGCAAAATCCACGAGAGATTTAAAACCTGAGCTGTTCCAAACGACTATAGCTGCGATAATGAGGATAAAAGGAAGCCAAGCTTTAAACGCGTCTTTGGCGCTTAGGCTTACGCCATCTTTTGCCTCGCTTTGCCCGCTTACTCTAAATACGTCTTTAATCTTCCAAATTCTAAGCGCCGCCCAAAGCATGACGATGGAGACGATAGCGGCGATGATATTTACCAGCTCCGGGCCTAAAAATTTAGCCGTAGCGTACTGCGCGATAGTGTAGCTAGCCGCCGCCGTAACAACGTGAGGCAAAACGCCTAAAACTCCCCTAAATCCGCTAACTAAAAACACGAGCAAAAAAGGCAGCGTAAAGGTAATGGGCGGCAGCATCCTAGCCGTCATCGTAGAGATTAGCTGCGCATCGACGTTTACGGTACCGCTAAGCGCCGTAACCGGTATGCCCACGGCCCCAAACGCCGCTCCCGCCGTGTTTGCTATCATACTAAGTCCGGCCGCGCTTAAAGGCTTTAGCCCAAGCCCCATAAGCAAAGCCGCGCAAATCGCAACCGGTGCGCCAAAGCCGATGGCTCCTTCTAAAAACGAACCGAAACTAAACGCTATTAAAATAACCTGAATGCGGCAATCGGGGCTAATAGCCGTAATAGAGGCCTTTAGCGTCTCGAAGTAGCCTGATTTTACGCTAAGTTTATAAAGAAAAATCGCGCACAAAATAATCCAAGCTATCGGCCAAAGCCCGTAGAAAAAACCGTAAGCAAAGCTCATAAACGCCGTAACCGCAGGCATCTTATAAAATATAATCGCTACGGCAAGGCTGGCTGCGACGGTTAAAAACGCCGCGACGTAACCTTTTAGCTTAAAAACCGTCAAGCAGAGCAAAAACACGGCTATGGGCAAAGCCGCCGCAGCCGCGCTGAGCCAAATATTACCCGCGGGATCGTAATTTTGCAAAAACACCTCTTGCATCAAATCCTCCTAAATTTAAAATCTCGGCGAAATTTTAGTGCGATTTCAAGCTTAATGCAAAATAAAAATCACATTAATATTTCGCTTTAAGGTTTGGGCTTTGCGCCGCAAAAGTTGCGTAAAACGGTAATACGAAAAAAGGCGAATTTAACAGAGGCTAATTTGGGTATAAAATTTTACGAGCCGTCTATATTAGGCATTTTAGGAGTATAAATGTTACTAAAAGTAGCACATAAACATCCATTAAACAAAAATACGGTTTTTAAAGAAAAATCGTTAGATATCGCCGACTAGATAAAATTTTACGTTTTTGCGTCGGTTATTTAAATTTAATTATTTTTTTAAGCATTTGGCTAAATTTATAAAAAGATTCTGCGCAAAATGCCCAAAAAATAGCCGATATACCGCTTAAGTTTAATGTGTAAGAGCTAAATTTAGACGCGTAAAAACGGCTAAAATCGTAGGTAAATTTCACAAAAATGGCGATTTTAAAGATGTTAGAGGGGGCAAAGTCGGCCTCTTACGCTATTTGCCCCGAGCTTTGCTTACGGTCGGGCGCCCCGCGTTAAAACGACTGTCGTTTTTTTCGTCTAAAAGATACCGCCTTTTTCGGTAACGTCGATACCGCGCTTACTAAATTTACGCAAAAGAGTCGTTGCGCGCTTTAAGAGTTGCACAAAGCCTGCGCGCGGGGAAAATCTGCTATAGACCAAAGCAGCAAGAAATCGCGCCCGCACGGCCGTATAATCTCTATACCAAGCTTTACGCCAGCCTACCATCTCGTAAACAAAAGCGCGCGTCCCAAAAAACAAAGGCGGCGGCGATAGAGCGAATAAATTTTGCCTTGCTTTACCGAGCAGGCCTAGAGCAACGGGGCGCGGTAGGCAAAAATCGGCGCCTTAAGCGCTCGCGCAATCGCTACGCGTCTATGCAAAATCCAGGCTTTGTGTTTATTTGTCTTTACCTAAGCCGTACCGTCAAATTTAAAAAATCGCATCTTTGCGACGCTCCAAATTCGGCTGGCTATTTAAGCTTAACAAAAGAGGCGCTTACTGCAGCGCAAAACGTTTCACGAAATAGGGCAAAGCCTCATAGACCGCAACCGACGCACCGATAAAGTCGGCACGGGCTTTGAGATTTTGAAACAAAAGGCTAGAAAATTTATAAATTTGCTCCGGATTTTGTGGTTAAATTTACGCCGGGAAGATCCGCATCCTTACGGCGCTAGACAAATAAATAGTGTAGCAAACGGCTTAATGGACGGCTGATTTGCCGAATATAAGAGCCGTAAAATTCGTATGGCGAGTATTTAGCATTTAAATGCCGTCTTTAAATTTAAGCCCCGCAAAACCGGCAACCCTAAGGCACGCATAAAGACGGCTTAAATTACAAGAGAAAAGAAGCGGGTTAGTTTTTCGTAAATTTAGCAAAACAGCCAAATTTAGACGAAGTTAAATTTCGCCCAGGAGATAATCCGCAAATTTATGGCTACCGTACGCGTTTATACCGACTGCTAAAACAATGCCGGTGGATAAAGCATAAAATCACTAACCGCATAAAAGGCGAGTTTAAAAACCCAGCCTATACGTTTTTGACGGATTTTGCGTGACGAAAGCTTGCGCGCTAACCCCAAGCGGGCAAGGTCTGCACCGATGGGGATGTTCGCTCGTGCGCCAATACGGGTACTCTAGGCGATGCTTATCACTCTTTAAATTTAAACTCGCCTTTTTCCTTGCTCTTTTCAGACTGCGAGTGGATTTCCCTTTTCATCTGCTCGCTCACGCTAGGTTCGTCTTTTTGTATCTTTTGAAATTTCTTTTTTTCGGTCAGAATTTTTTCGAAATTTTTCGTAGTTTGCTTTTGCACTTCGCTCTCACAACCGGCAAATAAAAACAAAATCGGAATAAAAAGTAAAAATTTCATATTCAAGCCTTTCTTAAATTTGAGCCCGATTTTGGGCCCAAATTTAGATAACTGCGTATTTTGCCCATATACAAACGTCAAGTTCGTTTAGTTTAGCCAGCGTCTCTTTGGTTATCTTTTCATCGACCAGCACGACCGCAAGCGCCATCCCGTGATCGTCGCGTCCCAAGCGGAAGTCGGCGATATTTATCTTCTCATCGGCAAGGATAGACGAAATCTTAGCTATAACGCCCGGAACGTCGTTGTTTTTAAAGATAATCATCTTGCCTTTAGGTTTAAAGTCTGTTTTAAAGCCGTTTATGGTTACGATACGCTGCTGATTCTCGCCAAATACCGTTCCGCCGATCGTCACGACATCGCTTTGCGTCGTGATACGAACGGTGATCTTATTTTTAAAAATACTATCGCCGCCGAAGATGCTTTCGGTTTTTATACCCTTTTCGTCGCATAAAAATTTAGCGTTTACGTAGTTTATGCCGTCGCCCAAACTCTCTTTTAGCGCGCCCACGATAGCAAAGGTTAGTAAGGAATTTGCGTATTCGCTAATCTGCCCGTGAGTTTCGATACGGACGGCTTTAATCGCATTTTTGTTGATTTGCGCGGCAAGAAACGCCATCTTGCTCGTAAGCTCGATATAAGGCTCTACGAATGGAGGCAAATCCTCAGTCTTTATCGGCAAATTTAATGCGCTAGGATAGCTGATACCGCGAGCCGCCGAGATAGCCTGTTCGGCTGCGGCGATAGCGATGTTTGCTTGAGACTCTAGCGTATTTGCGCCAAGATGCGGCGTGACGCTGACGTTGTTTAGCTCAAGCAGCGGGTGGTTAGTCGCGGGCTCTTTTGCAAATACGTCGATACCGGCAAACGCGATCTTGCCGCTTTTTAAGCCGTTATATAGCGCCTCTTCGTTATAAAGACCGCCGCGGGCGCAGTTTATGAGACGCACGCCGTCCTTCATCTTTGCGATCTCGGCTTCGCCGATCATATCCGTAGTTTCTTTATTTTTAGGCGTATGGATCGTTATGAAATCGCAAGCGAGAATATCGTCGAAATTTTTAGTATAAACGCCGCCCATATCGGTTACTTTCGACGGATCTATATACGGATCGTAAGCGACGATTTTCATACCGAAAGCCGCAGCCCTAGCCGCCACGCGCGAGCCGATGTTGCCAAAGCCGATGACGCCTAGAGTCTTGTTAAAAAGCTCAACGCCGTACCATTTTTCGCGTTTCCAAATGCGGTCGATTTTTAGGTCATTGTGAGCATAAGGAAAAGAGCGAGCCGCCGCTAGCATATGAGCCATCGTTAGCTCTACTGCGGCGATCGTGTTTGCCGTAGGGACATTCATCGCGATGATGCCGCGCTTTGAACAGCCGTCGATATCCACGTTATCGACGCCAACGCCTGCGCGCACGAGAGCTTTTAAATTTTTTGCAGCATTTAAAAACGCTTCGCCGACCTCGGTCGAGCTTCGGGTAATAGCCACATCAGCCTCACCTAAGATATCTAAAAGCTTGTCCTTTGGCACGTTCACCGCGTCGATTACTTTTATATCCTCTTCGCGATTTAAAATTTCAAAGCCGACTTTGTGTATCGCATCGCACACTATTATGGTTTTCATAGCTTGATCTCCTTAAAAGTTGAGTGTATATCATACGCCTTAAGTTCGTTTATAATACGGTTTAAAATACCGCTATCTTGCGTATTTATGTAGATTAAATTTTGAGATTTTTCATTTACCACGCTAAAATCTACTGGTATGTTTTTTAGGGTTTGCGTAAGGCAAAACATGGAATATATGTCGTTTTTATCAATCATTAGCTGATATGCGCTCTTGGCGGTAGCTTTTGATTTGTCTTTAAATTCTATAAATATCTCATTGCTTGCTAAAGCGTAATTTTTGGGAGCCAAATTTGCCATTTCACCGACCCAAGAGGTCTGCCTGGCGGTCAAATTTCGCTCCTCGCCATTTTGCGATATTTTTAGTTCCATGGGCGCAGGTTCTTTTAAATTTACCTCCGCGTACTTATACAGCAAAGCGCCGCACACGCAGACGAAAATCAGCAAAAAAACCATCGCGCCCCAGAGCAGATATCGCTTCATTTACTTATGATAGCTGTTCTTTGATAATATCGCCCAAAGTAACCTTATCATCGCTATTTATCTCGTTTAGCACCTCACGCTCCTTTTGTCTCGCAAGGCGTCTTACGCTTAGGCGTATTCTATTTTTCTTCTCGTCGATAAAGGCTATCGCGGCTTCGATATTGTCGTTTATATTTAGGCTTTCGGCGCTTACATTGCCGAGGTCTTCTTTGCGGATGAGCGCATCGACGTTATCGCCGAGCTCTACAAACACGCCAAAATCTTTAATATCGCGAATTTTGCCAGTCACGATGTCGCCTACGTTAAATTTCTTAGCAAAAGCTTGTACCGGACTTTGTTTTAAATCTTTTTGGCTAAGCGAAATTTTTTGATCGTTAGAGTCGATTTTGATGATTTTTACCTCGACCTCGTCGCCTACTTTAAACAAATCTTTGCACTTATCGTTTCTATCCCAAGAAGCATCTTCGTTGTGAAGCAAGCCTTCGACCGCGCCGATTTTAACAAATGCGCCAAAATTCGTTACGCTAGTAACTACGCCTTTAGTAACGTCGCCTTCTTTAAATTGGGCTTTAAATTCGTCAAACGGTTTTTTGAGTAAATTTTTAAGGCTCACTCTTAGGCGGCGGTCTTTTGCGTCTATCTCGATAACCTCGACGTCAAGCTCCTCACCTTCACTGATGTGATCTTTTGGATTTTTGATATTTTTATCCCATGAAATTTCAGAAATGTGCAAAAAGCCCTCTATATCGTTGCCAAGATCGACGAATGCGCCGTAAGGCTCTATGTTGCTGACGGTTACTTTTATAGTGTCGCCAACCTCTAAACCATCTTTTATCTCATCCCAAGGATCAGGCATCGCAGCCTTGATAGATAGAGATAGATGTTTTTTCTCGTTATCGTATTTGATAACTTTTACTAAAACCTTGTCGCCTTCTTTGTAGATAGAGCCCGGATTTACCGGCCCTTTATAGCTTATCTCGCTATAATGCACGAGTCCGTCCACGCCGCCTATATCCACAAACATACCATAGGTAGTGATTTTTTTAACCACGCCTTCGATGACGTCGGTATTTTCGGCTACCGCAGATATTGCTTCCCTTTTTTTCCTTCTATCTTCGTCGAGTAGTTTTTTTCTTGAGACGATGATGCTTTGCTCGTCTTTATCTATCTTTATGACTTTTACTTTAAACGACTTTCCTACTACCGCGTTTGCGTCCTTAAAACCGCCTTGCGAGCGAGGTAAGAAAAACTCGATCCCATCGCTATTTTGCGCGACGAAACCGCCTTTATTTTTACCGATTATTTTTACATCAAATACATCTTGATTTTCTTCGTTATACGAGTCGATATAGGCTTTTACTTTTTCTTTTCTAAGCGCTTTTTTGTGAGAAACGATAGGTTTTCCGCTTCTTGTCGAGCCGGTAATTACGACTTTTATCGTATCGCCTACTTTAAATTTAAGCTCCCCATTCTCATCCTGTATTTCAGAAATGTTTAAAATTCCCTCTGATTTTCTACCGACGTTTACAAAAACCTCGTCGCCTTTAATATCGACGATTATACCGTCGCTATCTTCTTCCGTCTTTTTAAAAGACTCCTCTAGCATCGCGGCGAAATCGTCGTTTTCGATATCGTCGTTTGCCTTACTAAGTTGAACTTTTTTGTTCACCGCAGCCATCTTGTTCCTTTTTAATAATATTTTGCTTTTTAACACAATTAGAGTTGATTTTACTTAATATTAACTTATTTGTAGATTAACTTACTAAATTTCAGGCTCAAATTTGAAATTTTATTTAAAAACGATACGAATTTGCTAAATTTTAAACCCTTCGAGCCTATCGACTACTTTTTGTATGATCCAATCGGGCGTAGAAGCTCCCGCGCTTATACCGCAAAGATTCTTACCCTCAAACCACGCGCGCTCAAGCTCGGATTCGTTTTCTACGAGATAGCTATCCTCGCAGGCGCTTTTTGAGATGAGATAAAGCTGCTTCGTATTTGAGCTGTTTTTGCCGCCTACTACGACCATCACATCGGCTCTGGCGGCTAAATTTTTAACCGCTTCTTGGTTTTCAAAAGTAGCGTTGCAAATCGTGTTAAAAACGCGCACTTCTTTTACGCGTAGCATCAGATAATTTACGATTTGCATAAATTTTTCTACTTTGCGCGTCGTTTGGCTGATAACGGCTACTTTTTGCGCTAGTTTTACGCTCTCTAGCTCGCTTTCTTCAAGTACGACGAATACCTTACCGACGGCATAGGATTTCACCCCCTTTATCTCCGGGTGATTTTCATCGCCGAATATCACGATATCGTAGCCCTCTTTACTCATCTTCTCGCAAATTTGCTGAGGCTTGGTGACAAACGGGCATGTCGCGTCGATTACCTTTATATCGCTTTTTTTTAGCTCGGCTAGGTCGCCTTTTGTAATACCGTGCGTACGGATGATCGCCTTTTTTTCGCCGTCGATTTCGCTTATGCCTTCAAGCGTCTTAACGTTAAAATTTTTATTTAGGCGGTTTATCTCGTCGTTGTTATGTATGATAGGGCCGATAGTTACGGCATCTTTGGCGTTTTCAGCGATTTTTATAGCGCGTTTAACGCCAAAACAAAAACCGTAACTGCTAGCAAGCTCAATCCTCAACGCTAGCCCCCAGTTGTCTTAAAATCCCGCTAAAATTCGGAAACGAAGTCGCGATAAACTCGCTCTTTTCTATAACCATTCCGCATTTTAGTCCAAGCACCGCAAAGCTCATCGCGATACGGTGATCGCCGTTACTGTCTATGATAGCGCAGCTTGCCTCGCCGCCTTTTACGCTAAAGCCGTCTTCAAATTCTTCGACTTCAAGCCCGCATTTTCGCAGCCCTTGCACCATGATCGCGATGCGGTCGCTCTCTTTTACGCGAAGCTCTTTTGCGTTTCTCACGCTACTAGTGCCCTCTGCACTTGCAAACGCTATAGCAAGAGCCGGTACCTCGTCGATCAGCCATGAGATATTTTCACTCACGTCCACGGCCTTTAACGGCGCGTGCTTTATCTCGATCTCGCCGATACTTTCGTATGTACTAGAAGTCTCTTTAAACGTTGCTTGCGCGCCCATTTTGGCTAAAATTTTAAAGGCCTCCACGCGCGTTTTATTTAACAGCATATTTTTTAGCACGATGTGTGAATTTGGGATTATCGCTGCGGCTACGGCAAAGAAAAACGCCGAGCTAGGATCGTTTGGAACGCAAATTTCAAGCGGTTTTAGCGGCGCGTTCATCGGCTCAACCTTGACGCCGTGCGGTAAAATTTGCAGGCTCGCGCCCATACCTGTTAGCATGCGCTCGGTGTGATCGCGACTAAGCTCAGGTTCGCTAAGCTCGCAGCCATTTGACTTTAGCCCAGCCAAAATCAGCGCCGATTTTACCTGCGCGGAGGCGATTTTGCTATCAAATTTAAAATACTCCAGCTTTTTGCCGCGGATCGCCAAAGGCGCGTGATCTCCGCCGTTTGCGCCGTCTATCTTAGCGCCGACGCTGATCAGCGGTTTAGCCACGCGTGCCATCGGACGACGATTTAAAAACTCGTCTCCGCTTAGCACGAAAAAACCCTCGCTAGCAGCCAAAAAGCCCATAAAAAGCCTCATAGCCGTGCCCGAGTTTCCGCACTCTAAAACAACGCTAGGCTCTTTTAAATTTGCGCTCGGAGTTATGATTAGCTCGCCCTCTTTTTCCTCGATACGCGCGCCTAAATTTTTTACGATTTCTAGCGTATTTAGCGTATCCTCGGCCTTTAGATAGTTTTTCACGCGGCTTGGCTTATCGCTTAAAAGCGAAAATATCGCGCATCTATGCGAGATAGACTTATCGGCCGCGATGTTTTCTAGGCTCGCGCTTATCGGCGTTCTTAATGCGTAAACTTTCATCTTAGTCCGATATTTAAATTTTGCTTTAAAGCGTCCAAAATTTTATCCATTATCGCCGCAACTTCCTCGTCTTCGAGCGTTTTTTGTATATCTTGGAAGTTAAATTTGACGCTGAGGCTCACGCCCTCTCCGAGGTTTTCGTCTGAGTATATATCAACCGGAGCAAATTCTTTTAGGCACTCGATTTTTAGCGCATTTATACACTCTTTTATCGCTTCAAATTTTATGGTTTTAGGCACGATTAGGCTTAGGTCTCTGCTAATAGCGGGGAATTTCGAGTAGGCTTTGACGACTGCGCCGTCAAATTTTAGCTTTTCAAACTCTATCTCGCAAAGATAGGTTCGCGGCAGGTCGCGCGCGGCTTCGACTCGCACGTCCACGCGACCGATATAGCCCACGCAAACGCCGTTTTGATAGATTTTAGCTTGTTCAAATTCGCTCAGATATTTTACGTCGTCGCACGCTTTTAGCTCAAATTCGCCGACCGCGTTTCTAACCGCGGTAGCAAAGCCTAAAAAGTCGATATCGGCTGGTTTTGCGCCGTTTAGTAGGCTAGGTTCTTTTGCTAGTCCGCTAGCTACGAAGCCAAATCTCTCGCTTTGTTCTCCGCTCTGGCTAAATACGCTACCGAATTCAAAAATTTTGACCGATTTTCGCTGATTTTTTACGTTTCGCTCGGCCGATTTTAGCAAGTGATTTGCAAGCGTCGGTCTTAGCGTGTTTAGCTCGCTATTTATCGGGTTGGCTATCTCGGCACTGCAAGGCGCAAAACCGAGCGCCGCTAGCTCGCTTGCGTCGTCAAATACATAATGCACGCTCTCGAAAAATCCGGCCGCAGCGGCTTTTTTACGCAAATTTAGCGCATTTTTGTAGCCTACAAAGGTATCGTTTACGCGGTTAGCTTCGCTGAAATTTAGCGGCTTTGAGGCGATATTATCGATACCGACCATTCGCACGATCTCCTCGCACACGTCTTGAGAATTTACGATATCGTGGCGAAATAACGGCACTTTGGCATTCGCGCCCTCTTTTTCGGCGTTAAAAGTTAGGCTAAATCCAAGCTTTTTAAGTATCCTTACGACGTCGTTTTGCGCGACTTCTTGACCGATCATTTTTTGCATTTCGCTCATCGTAAAGCTCACGACCTTGGGTTCGCGCATCATCACGCTTTGCTGAGAGCCCGCATAAAGCGCGACCGATTTTAGCGCGGCTAGTTGTTTAAATAAAAAATCGGCTCCAAAACCTACGTTTGGCTCGCTACCTCTTAGCGAGCGGTAAGTCTGCGCTTGACGCGGCATTTGCTTATTCTCGTAGACGGTTGTCGCGATGACTTCCGGGTCTGTGTAGCTAGCCTCTACTATGATTAGTTTGCTATTTTCGTCAAGTCTGGCCGCATCCGTCTGATACACGCCGCCAACGCCCAAAAGCTCGCCGCCGGCTAAAATTTCAGTCGCTAAATTTGCGCCCTTTTGCAGATCAAAAACCGCACGCTCGTCGTCCTTTTTTAGCTTGGCATAATCATACGCGCTAAAAAGCACGCCGGTTGAATGCGTAGCGTAGTCTAGCAGGCGCTCGATGCGGTTTTGCTTATCGCACTCGATCAGCGCCAAACGGATCTTCATCAGCAAATTTTCGTCGAAATACTCTTTTATCTCAAAAGCGCGGTACTGAAAGCTGCTTCGTAAATTTTCTTCGGCGTGGATAGCTAAGATACGCCCGATACCGAGCAAATTTTCGCCCTCTTCGTATCTGGCGGCGTCTTTTAGCGGTAGATCAAGCGCGGCCGATAGATCCCTCGCTACGCCGTAGACGCTTAGGCAGTCGCCGCGGTTTGGCGTTAGCTCGATCTCGATGATATCGTCGTTTAGTAGCGGATATTCGCAAATTTCTTTACCCAGTTTTAGCTCGCCGATACTTTCATCCAGTGGCATTATACCGTCGTTTGTTTTTACGAGGCCTAGCTCAACGGATGAGCAAATCATACCGTTTGACTCGACTCCGCGTAGTTTTGCCCTCTTTATCTCTAGGCCGCTTGGCATAACGGCGCCTGATAACGCCACAGGCACGAACTGCCCGGCCTCGACGTTTTTCGCGCCGCAGACGATTTGTAGCGTCTCGCCGCCCACGTCTACTTGACAAACGCTTAGTTTCTCGGCATTTTCGTGTTTTATCTTGCTTTTTACGTAGCCTACGACGATGTTTTTAGGTACCCTTATCTCTTTAAAGCTATCAACCTCAAGCCCGATCGAATTTAGCGTCTTTAGCAGAGTTTCGCTCGTTACGCTTGAGATATCTAGCCATTCATTTAGCCAATTTCTTGAAATTATCATTTAAACTGCTCCAATAATCTTAAATCTCCCTCGAAAAGCGAGCGCAAATCAGGAATTTGATGAAGCAGCATCGCAAATCTCTCGACTCCCAGTCCAAATGCGTATCCGCTCACGTTTTTGTAGCCCACAGCCTTAAAGACGTTTGGATCGACCACGCCGCATCCTAGTACCTCGAGCCAGCCCGTTTGCTTGCATACGCGACATCCCTCGCCGTGGCAGAAAATACAGCTGATATCGACCTCCGCGCTAGGCTCCGTAAACGGGAAAAAGCTAGGGCGAAAGCGTACTTTAACGTCGCCGAACATGTATTTTAAGAAATTTTCAAGCATTGATTTTAAATTTGCAAAGCTCACCGCGCCGCCCTCCTCGACCGCAAGGCCTTCTACCTGATGAAACATCGGCGTGTGCGTTAGATCCATATCGCGGCGAAACACAGTTCCCGGCGCTATCATGCGAATCGGCGGCTTTTTGCTCATCATCGTGCGCACCTGCACGGGGCTAGTATGCGTGCGAAGGAGTCTAAAATCCTTAAAATAAAACGTGTCCTGCATATCGCGCGCAGGGTGGTATTTAGGCAAATTTAGCGCCTCGAAGTTGTGGAAGTCATCCTCTATGAGTGGCCCAGTCTCGAGCGAAAAATTTTGCATCATAAAGTACTCGATGATCTTATCCATCGTAGCCATCACGGGGTGCAGTGCGCCGGCGCCCGAAGGCTCGTTAAATAGCGTGATATCGATGGCTTCGGCCTTCATTTTGGCTTTTATCTCGCCGCTTTCAAGCTCGGTTTTTTTAGCTGCCAAAAGCGCTTCAAATTCGTCTCTTAGCTTATTTAAATTTGCCGCAAATTCCTTCTTGGCCGCTTCGTCCATGTCCTTAAGCTTAGCAAACTCCGACGTGATCGCGCCCTTTTTGCCTAATAGCGCGACGCGGATCTTGTCTAAATCCGCCAAATTCCCGCATTTTGCGATACTTTCTCTATACTCTTGCAAGTTTTTACCTTTAGTGATTTTTAGGTTTGATTGTAGTCAAAATTTAATAAAATCTGCCTAAAAGGCGGGAAATTTTAACTTTTACTTGTTATAATTAAGCCAAATTTTAACCAGGAGAAAATCATGACGATATTTGAAAAAATCGTAGCGGGCGAAATACCTTGCAACAAAGTACTAGAACACGACAAATTCCTAGCCTTTAACGACATAAATCCAAAGGCTCCGATTCATATTTTGATCATCCCGAAAAAGCATTTTGAAAATTTCCAGGAGATGGACGGGGCGCTGATGGGCGAGATGACGAAATTTATCCAAGAGGTCGCGGTGCTCATGGGCGTGGATAAGAGCGGATACCGCCTAGTTACAAACTGCGGCGAAAACGGCGGCCAAGAGGTCATGCACCTGCATTTTCACCTGCTAGGGGGAGCAAAGCTTGGCTGGGTAGATACCGCAACCGATCCGCAAAGCACGTTTTAAATTTTAAATTTACGCCCAAATTTGAGCGTAAATTTGACTCGGCAAACTCGTTAAATTTGGTAAGATTTGAAACGAGTTTGCGAGGCTTTGTTTAAAATCTTAAAGCCTAATTCGAACTTTAAGATTTTATTTTTTTGAATTTTCAATTTCCATAAATTCTTTATCTTGCTCTATTAAATTTTCATACTTATATCTTAAACGCAAACTAGCTATACAATAAACAGCGGGAACCGTAACCCTATAAGCTGGACTCGCTATATCAAATATGGTCCAAATACCCATAGCCACGGCAACCGGCGTAGATGCTATTATTTTTGTAGTTTTTACGATTAAAGCATTTGTTGATAGCGATAATCCGCCAAAAATCAATCCAAAAGTAGCATTCCATACAAAATTAACTATCTTAAGAATAATTTTATAAGATGTAAAGCCTCCTTTTTGGATTGCTTGTCTGACAGACATTATAACTACATCCGTTGTTATGTTTGTGCTATTTTTTGACTCTAATCCCAAATCACTCAAAAATGCAGCCCGCTCTCCTTCGCTTAATTTTTCAAGCTTTACTCTAAGCCCTTCCTCGATTAGCATAAATTCTACTTCGTCGATAGGTAAACTTTTATAATACTGAATATTTTTCATCTTTAATTTTTTACAAACATCTAGTAAAATTTCCCTATAAAGCACCCCATGTCCTCGGAATATATTAAATATCGTATTTCCTCCAAAGCCATGTATTTCATTGATTATTTCATCAATATATTTACCATGCTTAGGATTATGAGCTTTATATTTCTCATTGACGGTTAGTGTTTCACTTATCGGATCGGTCAAAATTTTAACCAAAGGCGCCAAGTCTTCATCGCTAATTTGCCTCAAAAAATCCAAATCAGCGTCATACAGCTTACTCATTACTCTCTCCTTTAAATTAAAGTACAAAATACTACCTGATTTAGACTTAATTACATATAAATAATAAGTAATAATTCCTTAATAACTACATATAATAGGTAATTATTCCTTAGTTGATAAGTCAGCCTATTTTACTAAAAATTCCCGATAAAAAGGCTAAAAATGGGAAATAATCTATCAAAAAGAGACATAGCGGGGATTTTAAATATAGATACGAAAACGCTTTATAACTGGAAGAAAAACAAGCCCGAGCTCTACCGCATCGTTATGCTAGGGTTTAAATTCGACGAGCTCTTAAAACAAGCCGAAAACAATCTTAACGAACTTCAAAAAATCGCAGAAGAAAATCAAAATTTTAGATTGAAGTGAGGATTGGAGCCGTATTTGGCGCGATAAATTCGCCAAAAATCCGGCGCCGATAAAAAGCAGGATAAACTACAAAATTAACGCTAAATTTTAGAGCCAAATCAAATTTGCCAAATTTAACACTGGCAAAGTAAGCTAAATTTAACCACACCGCGACACATACATTAAATTTGCATTTATGATTTAACGGAAATTTTAAATTCGTCTCGGCAAGCCGCACGGATAGCGATAGCGGCGGCTCGACGAGTTTTTATACTAAGCGCGCCGAGGACCAAAAACCATCGGTGAACGCGCAAATTTTATCTTTTTAAAATTTAACCGTCGCCGACCTTTTGCCAGGACGGTTAAATTTCATTATTTCCTAGCCGCTCTAACCGCGTCTAAAAGCGTTTCAAAGCCTACTTTGCTCGAGTTTTCCACGTCTTTTAGAATTTCCACTCCGGCGGCGTTATCCTTGCTGCTATCTGCGAAAATTTTGATCGCCTTATCAAGTCCGCTATGAACGTTTTCGTGGTCGTGCGAGATGTCTTGGATGGTTTTTGCGTCTTTTACTATAACGTTTTTGACCTTCTCGTTAAACCACTTACCAAAGCGGCAGCTACCCACGCTAGAAATGCCGTCAAATTCGCCGTTTAAAACGGCTCTATAACCGTTTAGTTTCATATTTATATGGTCGATTTTGCCGTTGCTAACGTTAACTTCGTTGGTTAAATTTAATGTTTGATTTAAGATGTTTTGCGTATTTTCGTTCACGCTTGCGATAGTGCCTTGAAAATCGCTCAAAACGCGCATCACGTCGCCCGAAATTTTAGAGAAATTTTCGCTCATTCCTATCATCGTATTTGAGCTTTGTTTTAGTCCGTTTATATTTACCTCGACTTCGAGAGTGGCTTTTTGCGTGCGTTCGGCGAGCTTTCGCACCTCATCGGCCACCACGGCAAATCCGCGTCCGTGCTCGCCCGCGCGAGCCGCTTCGATAGCCGCGTTTAGAGCTAGCAAATTCGTCTGATCCGAGATATCTTTGATGAGATTTATAATCTCCACGATCGACATCACGCTGTTATTTAGCGACGAGGCGTCGTTTTGCAGGTCGCCGCTCATTTGCTGGACGTTTTGCATAGAGCTAACGATAAAGCTCGTCTGTTCGCGCAACTCGCCCGTCTTAGTAAACGTTAGATTATTTAGCTCGTTTATATTTTCGAGCATTTTTAGGTTTTCTTCCATCGTACCTTGCAAGAAATTTATACCGTCGGCGTAGCTAGCCAGCAGTAGTTTCGTCGCATTTTCGCTGGTTTTTGGCTCGTTTTGCTCGCTCGTAGCACTTGATTTTGCCGCTTCCAGCTCGCTTTGCAGTTGCTTTATCTGCGCCTTTAGGCTTTCGTTTTCCTGCGATAGAGCCGCATTTTTGCTCTCTAGCTCTTTTTTATAGCCGCTTCCAAACATCCTTTCCTCCTTAAAATTTTCGTAATTATAATTAAATTTTTGCCAATGGGTGATAAAAATTTAAATTTATTTTATAATATTTTTACTCCTTAATCCATTTTTTAATTTCATCAATCCATTCTGGTGTTTTAAAATTATCCTTCTTAGAAGCTATTTTAACATATTGTTTAGCAAATTCTATTTTTCTATATCCGTTATCTTGATCAAAAAAGTCTTTTAATATCTGCCTATCATCATCTCTTAAATTAAAACAAAAATACGATTTTAATGATATGTCTTTAAAATTCTTTTCATCTTCAAGTATGGCTACGATATGTTTATTTTCGGTATACGTTTTTAATGTTTCAATAAAAACAGTACCATCCAAACATTCCTCTATTTCCGTTTTCATTTCATAATCATTGCTGCTTACATCAACCAAAGATGTTCTTTGATTTTTACTGTTATTCAAAATTCTTTTTGCTACCATATTTTTTATACTACTATCGCAAATAAATTGCTCACTCTTTCCGTCACTATCTATTAAACAATATATTTTGCCCTTTATATTGTCTTTTTCTGACGTCGGTAGCCTTAGATAGTTATAAATTTTTATAACTTCAGAAGCTCCTCCAACCGGCAATATTCTTAAATTATTATTTTTCACCAAATCCTCAAAGTAGAAATCAAAATAAATTTTATCAGAGCTACCCTCGCAAATTAGCCAATTATATGGTTCATCAAGCCTTACCGATGAAACGATTGATTGAACTAAATCGTAAATGCTTTTAAGCTGGATATCGCTTGGCATTTGAGTATAGTCTTGATTTCTAATTTGCCTTAACTTCTCCCTATAATTATATAAATCAAATGTATTAAATTTAAATTCAAGACTCTCACTTGCATTTTTCTTTGTTAGAAAGTGTGCATTTGCATTAATTGCAACCGGCAAAAAACCGTACCAATGAGTAGTTACGACAACTTGTGCTTTGCATTGAGAAATTTCTATTAGTTTTTCAAATTGAGTAAAATTTTTTGATAGATTCAAAGATGCCTCTGGTTCATCTATAGCTAGTATAACCTCTTTATGCTCTATGATTTGACTGTCCAATAAAGCCGCAGCTACATCTATAAGTGCCTGTCTTTTTTCTCCTGAACTTAGTCTTTCTGCTTTTATTTTGTCGTCATCAACTATTTTGTGTAAAATTCTTATCGAAAAAAATAACTCAATTACCTTATCTATTAATTCTTTCATAGTAATATTAATTCTATTTGATGGGCTCTTATAAGCATAAAGCTTAAGTTTTTTCTCCAAGTCATCGACAAAATTATTCAAATCTTTATTAATACCCTTTAAATTTCCCTCTCCAATGATTTTTGCTATTTTAGTACCAATGTCTGTTCCAATTAATTTTTGCATATTATCAGTTTCAAGTTTTGTAAACTCTTCTATTCCAGCTTCAACAGGCATATAAATATATGAGTAATAGTCCCAAGCAATATAGTTTAAATACTTAAAATCTTCTCTAAATTTTTTATTTTCATTTTCTTTTTGGCTATTAAATTTAATATCAAACAATTTTGCAATAATGCTATCAAAAGAACCAAAATAAGCATTATAATCATCCTTATAGGCATTACCTGAAATAATTAAATAATGACTTTCTTGATATGAGCGATCAATTTTTCTTAAATCATTAACCAAATTTTTTGCCTCAGTACTTTTGCTACCAAGATCATTCTCAACACTTTCAAAATTCCACAAATATGCATTAATCTCCTTTACTTTGCCATCAAAGCCATTATGTATATCTTTGTTTTCTTTAATGATTTTATCAACTATGTCCTTTTTTAATAGTTGTACAATTACCACATACGGCGTATTTGCATCTGTAGTACTTGCGCCCTTTGTAATATTCCACTCTCTGCCATTAAAATATGTATCAAGCGCTTCTAAAATTGAGCTTTTTCCTACACCATTATCACCAATATATGCTATAAAATTATGATTAGTAGTAACTGGTATGTATTTAACCCCGCCATATATCTTGTAATTCTTTAATAAAATCCCAATAATCATCTCGACCATCCTTGATTTTTCAGCCATCCGTTTAAAATTTCAATCTGCGCCGCAACGCTCTCATTTGCCGTGCCTCCTTGCGACTTGCGTGCTTCTCTGTAG
>CAUQMF010000011.1:0-30450 GCA_963518965.1 uncultured Campylobacter sp. | reverse complement strand
ATGTATTAGGCACGCCGCCAGCGTTCACTCTGAGCCAGGATCAAACTCTCCATATAAAATTTACCTAAAATAAAATATCTTAGGATTTAATATGAAGTTTTAATCAAAAAACTTTAATTTTATTAATTAGTTTTATCTCTTATCTACTTTCCAAAGAAAGCCTGATAAAAGATTGGCTCAATCGATCACTTGTTTAGATTTCAAAGATTGACTAATTAGTTTAACAGTGTTAATTTAAAAAACATAATTTAGAAGTCAAACTTAAGATTCTCAAAAATTAAAGAATTGTTTATTTAACTCAAAATTAAAACTTACGATATTAAAAGAAAAGGCTTTATTAACGTGAAAGTTAAAGGTGGTTTCTCAATTCGTGAGCTGGAATTATACAAGTAGGAGGCTTAAAAGTAGCTTAGATAATATTGCGAATTTAAAAAAATTTGGAAAAGATTTTTGGGTGGTACTGGATTTGAATGAAAATACCTCCCCCCTAGAAACGCACAAACTAGATACGTTTTCTTTAAAGGAGAGCTACTTAAATCCAAATCAATCCTTTTATTTTTTAGGTATCGTAGAATTTTTTTCTCCACGGACTTGAGCCTGATCTTTCGATGGAGTGATACTAGAGTATGAAACCTGCGCAAATCCGGTTTCCGGTGTCACGGTTATGATAGCCGTCTTTTTAGCTGTACTTAAAACTATTTGACAATTTTGGCCATTATGAACCAGCCTGTCATAACCTCTAGTCGCACCGCCGCCGGTCGTGCTCACTGCCTGCATAGGCCTTCCAAATTCATCAAAAGAAATAGTTTGCAAGTTGCTGTCTCCGCATACGCCGCGCAACTGCACATTAGTTATACCGAATTTTTTTGCCAAATTATATTTCATACTGGCCTTTTTGCAACTGGCTTTTGAAATACCGCTCCATCCGGAGCTCATAAATTTATTCGGCTCCAACGGGTCTCTTGCTACTTCTTCTTCCGAATTTAAATTTCCAGTAGCGCTTCTATCATTATAAACGCTATATCTCCATTCGCTCGAGCCGTCGCAAAATGAAGCTTTGGTAAAACCTATACTCCATCTCTTTTTAAACCAGTTGGCGTCAGTAGGATCAAATTTATTATCCTGCATCGCTAGATGCTGGGTATAACGGATATGCGACATCACTTGGTCGGCGGCTTCGGCGATGTGATCGTCGTTTATTCTCGGTAGCGCCATAACGGCTATTATTCCTATTACTACTATTGCCACGACAAGTTCTAAAATCGTAAAGGCCTTTTTCATTCATTTTTCCCTAATTATCTTTCTTTTAACTTAAATCTTGCAATCTTTTTGCCGAATTTACTAACGGCAATATTATCATAATTATCACTCAAGCTCAAATTTAGCAGGCGTAGATCTGCATCCTCGCTCGTGTTTATGCCGTAGAATTTAAGCCTCAAAGCTAGCTTTTTATCATCCGTAAAAATTTTTTCTATGCCCCTATCTTTTAGCTCTTTTGCAAGCTCTTTTGCCACGTGATATCTATAAACAAAATGCTTAGTCGGATCTTTTAATACGCCGTAAAGCGTCTCGTTAAAAAGCACGAACAAAAAACCGGCAAGCAAGGAAGCTACCGCAAATGAGGCCAAAATTTTATATCCTCGCCTAAACATCGGTAGTCTCACGCGGTACGAGCTAAAAAACACCCGAACTAAAATCGGTACGGAAATAATGCAAAAAGGCAGGTAGTTTTCAAGCTCCAATCGCTGCCTGATCGATAAAAATAGGCAAAATAAAAACGCCGTTATACAAACGAACCAGAGTAAATTTTTGGCCTCTTTTATCCAAATTCTATACATAGCATATACGAAATAGACGAAAATAAAAGGCGAAAACGCGGCTGCAAAAATACTCACGGTATCAAGTAAATGGCCGCTAGGCTTGCCGCCGGAGTTAAATCCGTAAAGATAGAAACAAAGCGCGAAAAGCAGCGCCGAGGTCCACGCCATCCTAGCGTCGCGTCTATAAACTCCGAAAATAAAAATCGCCGAAAAATAAACCAAAAACGCGCCGCTAACAAAAGGCAACACGCATAAAAGCGCGTAAAAAGCTAGCATTTTGCGTAGTTGATAAAGATAAATGCTCAAAAGCGAGAGCGCGATTATGATGCCGGCGTCGTTTACCAAAATCGCCGACGCCATCGTCGCAGGAAGCAATATAAACACGACTGCGCTTACTATTCGGTCAAATTTGCGTTTTAAAATTTGCTTTGAGATCTTGTAAAGTAGCACGACGCTAAAAATATGGCAAATAACAAAAGGAAGCCGTAGAGCATAGTCGTTTTGTCCGAAAATCTCAACCGAAAATCTAGCTAAAACGGCTGAAATTTTAGACGAGTTATAAAACGCATCCGCCTCGTAGTAGCTAATACTAAGCGTGCTAATCGCATACGATAAAAAACAAAAATCTATAAGGCAGATGATAAAAATTAAAAACGTTTCCGAGCGTAGCATGCTAAAATTTGGGCTTAAATTTGCTCTTCCCAGAAAAACTCTATCCACTCGTGCGCCTCTTTTACCGTAAAGTCGGGCAACAAAAGCGCTTTTTGTTTATAAAATATAGTCGCGATCTTTAGCTTAATATGCGGGAAACGCTTTAAAAGCTCTTGTTTGATAGCTATCATGCTCTCGCCCGTATCTATCATATCGTCCACTATCAAAATTTTATTAAATTTAGATAGATCAGGGACGTTAAAGATATCGATAGTATCGAGCTTTTTAGTCTCTTCGTAGTGAATTGAGTTTAGCGTAAAAAGATTGCGGTTATTTAACAGGCTCGCTAAAAAATGCCCCAAAGTAAGCCCTCCGCGAGCGACTGCCAAAATCACTTCTGGCTCGAAGTTTTCTTTGATATCTCGCGCCATTATTTTTACGTCTTTATGAAATTCCTCAAACGGATACTTTAGCATGTTTTCTCCTCAGTGTACTAAAAATACTATAAAACTAATGAGCGCAAGCACGACAACTCCGATATTTACGTATTCCCACTCGCGCCTCATGATACGAACCAGCAAATACGCCATAAATCCAAACGAAAGTCCCGTCGTGATCGAGTATGTAAGCGGCATCAAGATAACTATCAAAAATGTCGAGATGGCGATAGCGGGATCTTTAAAATTTATATTTCCAAGCTCGCTAAACATCAGCACGCCTACCATCACGAGTATCGGATATATCGCGTTTGAAGGGATGGCTTTAAAAAGCGGCAGCATAAAAATCGTAAGCACGAAAAATAGTCCGCAAAATACCGCCGTTAGTCCCGTCTTGCCGCCCTCTTCTACGCCGCTAGCGCTCTCGGCAAACGACGTCGTCGTACTAACGCCTACTAACGAGCCGGCTACCGTAGCTACCGCATCGGCTTCGAGGGTTTTTTCCAGTTTTTCGACGCCTTTTTGATTATTCTCATCGAAAATTCCAGCTCTGTTTCCCACGCCCGCTAGCGTGCCGATAGAGTCGAAAAGATCGGTTACGAAAAATGTAACGATCACCGGAAGCAGCGCAAAAGATAACGCGCCCATGATATCAAGCTCTAAAAATATCGGCGATATCGAGGCCGGTAGCGAGATAAACTCCTCCGGATACGGCGCGATACCAAAAATCCAAGCTATCACCGAGGTCGTAAATACTGCGATGATGAAGGCTCCCTTAACCTTCCACGCCCAAAAAAGTATAACGAAAAATAGCCCCACAAAGCCCAAAATAACGTTTGGATCTTTTAAATTTCCAAGCCCGACCAGTACGGCGTCGTTGTTTACGACTACGCCCATTTGCTGAAGCCCGACGAAGGCGATAAAAGCGCCTATGCCCGCGCTTATCGAGCGTCTGACGTCGTCGGGGATAGACTTTAGGACCCAGATTCTAAAATTCGTAAAAGATAGCACGACGAAAATTATACCCGAGATGAAAACCACGCCCAGAGCCGTCTGCCACGGTATTTGCATGCCTAGCACGAGACCAAATGTAAAATACGCGTTTAGTCCCATTCCCACGCTCATAGCCACGGGCGTGTTCGCCCATACGCCGTTTAGCACGGTAGCGATCACGGTTATGAGCGCCGTAGCCGTGATGAGCGCGTCCATCGGCATGCCTGTCTTGCTCATGATTATCGCGTTTACCGGCACGATATACATCATCGTTAAAAAGGTCGTGAGTCCCGCGCTAAACTCGGTCTTTACGCTAGTGCCGTTTTGCTTTAGTTTAAAAAAATCCAACTTCGCCCCCTTAGTTATCGTAAATTTTTAGTTCGTTATATAAGCTATCTCGCTCGACGGGGACAAAGCCCGAGGTCTGGATAATATCGGTAAAATTTCTAAGACTCATACCGCTTGCCGATTTGGCTCCGGCAGCGCTTTGGATGCTCTCTTTTTCTATCGTGCCGTCTAGATCATCAGCGCCGAATTCCTGCGCGACCATGGCTAAATTTATCGTCGAGGTCGCCCAGTACGCCTTGATGTGTGCGACGTTATCGAGCAACAGACGCGAGATCGCAAAGGTCTTTAAAATTTCGGCCGAGCCGGGATAGTTTTCTACTTTTAGATAGTTGTTGTCGCGCTGATAAACAAGCGGGATAAAGGCGTTAAATCCGCCGGTCTTATCCTGTAAACCTCGAATCCTTAGCATATGATCGATGCGGTTTTGCCTGCTTTCTACGTGGCCAAACAGCATCGTCGCGTTGCTTTCCCTGCCTTTTTCGTGCCAAAGGCGGTGGATTTTGAGCCAGTTTTCGGAGCTCACCTTGCCTTTGCAGATTTTACGTCTAACCTCTTCGTCAAAGATCTCAGCTCCGCCGCCAGGCATTGAGTCCACGCCGTATTCGAGCATTTTTTCTACGACTTCTTCGTAGCTAAGGCCGTGTTTTCGCGAGAGGAAATCAACCTCAGCCGCAGTTAGAGCTTTGACGTGGATTTGCGGGTATTTTTCTTTTATTTTCTTAAAAATTTCCAAATACCACTGCCACGACGTCTCAGGGTTGTGCGCCGAGACGATGTGTATCTCTTTTGCGCCGCCGGCGACGCTTTTTTCGACGATTTTTAGTATTTCATCGTGGCTCATCGTGTATGGGTTTGGATTTTTGCGGTTTGCGGAAAATGCGCAAAATTTACACACGTCCGCGCAGATATTGGTTGGATTTATATGGCGATTTACGTTAAAAAATACCTTTTTTCCGTGCATTTTTTGCCGTTTGGCATTTGCGAATTTACCCAGCGTAAAAAGGTCTAGGTCGTACAAGCCTGCGCATTCGTCCGCGTCCAGACGCTCGCCGCTTTGGAGTTTTTCTATTAAATTTGTCAAATTTTATTCCGAAAATAGATATTAAACGGCGATTATATGTTAAAAAAGCTTTGTTTTTGCAAAATTTTAGTATCATCGGATAAAATTTACACAAAAAGACGGCGGTAAAAAAGTGGCTTTAAAAGGAAAATTAAGCGGCGTTTTGGGCGGCGCAAATTTGGCCTCGCAGCTAAAAAAGCTTCAGGGCAAGGGCTTTGCAAATTTCATCGCAAAGCAAAGCGACGAGCTGATAAAAGCTCTGTGCACGCGGGTTTTGGACGAGATTTTCGCGGACTTTAACCCAGACGTCGATTTTATCCCGCTTTGCGTCATCGCTACCGAAAAGTACGCCGACAACCTCATCTCTACAAGCTCGGTTTTAGAGATTTTAATCGTCTTTAAAGAAAACGCGGGCTTTAACGTCAAATTTATCCTAAAAAAGCTAGTCGCCGCGCTTGAGAGCTCAAATTTAAAGCTAAATATCAAAATTTGCGAGCTGGACGAGATTTTCGAAGCGCACAAAAACGACCACAAAGCAAAGGCCGCATTTAGCCGTATCCGCTACATCTGCGGCTCGCGTACGCTCTACAAAGCCGCGCGCTCACAGATTTATAAAACTCGCGAGTTTAACGCGCAAGAAAATCTCAAATTTTACGCCAAAAATCTAGGCTCCTTTAACGATATCCCAAACATAAAGCAAGAGCCTGATCTTAAAAACGATCTAGGCGGCACGAACGACATCTACTACCTAAACTGCGCTCTAAACGGCTTTGAAAACGAGATCAGCATGCGCTCGCAGGCTCTAAAGTTTATCGACGAAAAGGAGCTTAGCGCGCTAAATTTGGCGACTGATTTTATCCTCTGCGTAAAATCGGCGCAAAATTTAACCCTAGGCTCGGACGTTTTTGCCCCGGCAAAGCTAAACGAGATCACTGCGCTCATGCAAACCAAGTCTAAAAAAACGCAAGAAAATAGCAGCGTCATCTCGCAAAAGCTCTTTTCCTGCATGCACTCGGTCGCCGTTTTTTCGCGCTATCTGGTCGCTAGCTTTTACAGGAGCAAATTTAAAAGCGGGGTTAAATTTAGCCAGCTACGAGCAGCGCGGCTAAAAAACGGATTTTATAGGTTTGAAAATACGATTTACGTCCCGCTACACGTCCGCCCTCGCCCTTTAAACGCCGTACTAAAGCAGCTTTTGGCTCTCGGCGATGCGGAGTATAAATTTGACGTCGGGACGATCTTTTACCTAAAACGCGCGCAAATCAGCAAAGAAGACGCCGAGGATTCGCTCGCGCTTTTTAGAAAAATTTTGATGCGAAACCACGCTCACTGCATCATCAAGGCGCTTTTGGACGCGGAGATTTTGCCCGTTTTGGTTAAACCGCTCGAGCACGCCGTAAATTTGGCCGAATTTGACGGCTATCATAAATTTAGCGTCGGCGAGCACTGCGTGTTAAGCGTCAAATTTGCCGAAAATATCAAAGATAAATTCGTAAAATCGCTCTACGACGAGCTTTGTATCGAGGGGCGCACGCTGCTAAAACTAGCTTTGCTGCTACATGACGCGGGCAAGGGGCTAGGCGGCGATCACTCGGTCGTGGGCTCAAATATTTTCCGCGCCTACGCTAGCAAGTTAAATTTGAGCGCAAAGGCCGTAAATATCGGCGTTACGCTCGTGCGCTACCACACGCTGATGAACGACGTGGCAAACCGCGAGGATATCTACGATCAGCGCACGATTTTTAGCTTTATCTCAAAGCTTGGCGACCCGCAAACCCTAAAACTCTCCTATATCGTCGCTTACTGCGTGATAAATGCGACCGACGAAAAGCTCTATACGCCCTATCTGGCGCGGCTTTTACGCGAGCTTTACGGCATTTGCCTGCAAAGCTTCGAGGACGAAAACCTACTTGACGAAGCCGCAAGACGCGTAAAAAAGGAGCTTAGCATCAGGCGAAACGCTAAATTTGCAGCCTTAAGCGAAAATTTGAAAGAAAAAATTTTTGCTATCAGATCAAATTTGCTCTTTGCTAAATACCAACCCGCAGACATCATCGGCATCGCCTGGGCCGCGCAAAACGCCGATAAACTAAGCGTGCAGGTACAAAATCACCAAAGCCTAAGCATCGAAATTTACGCGCAAAACTATCCGAATCTTGCCGTTTTGCTCTCGGCTTTGGCACACCTAGATCTTGGATTTATGGAGATTTTCGAGCTGTTTGACGGTAAATTTTACGTCAAGCTAGAGTTTAACAAAAACGTAAAATCAAGCGAGCTAGAAACCTTAAAAAACCTCATCGAAATCTCGCTAAAAAGTGGCGCCTCAGCGCAGATAAATCGCCCGATCATACTAAAAGGCGAGCTAAATTTTGACCCAAACCACTCGCAAGAGTACGCGAAGCTTGGCATAAACGCGAAAGATCAGCGCGGGCTGATGGCTTACGTATTGGGAGTTTTTAAGGAATTTGATGTAAAAATAGCCAACGCTAGAATCCAAACCGTAAAAAACAGGACGCGAAATTTGTTGCTTATACAAAAGCGCGAGGGTGTGGATTTGGGCGAAATTTTAAAATTATTAGAAAGCGAGTAAACATGTGCGGAATCGTCGGTTACGTCGGCAATAGAGAAAAAAGGGAGTTTATTTTAAACGGATTAAAAGAGCTTGAGTACCGCGGCTACGATAGCGCAGGCATGGCAGTGATGAGCCTAGAGGGCGGTTGCGACAAATGCGCACAGGAAATCGCCTTTTTTAAAGCCATCGGCAAGCTTGAAAATTTAGCCAAAAAATCAGAGGGCTTTAGCTCTAGCGGCGAGGGCGTCGCGATCGGACACACGCGCTGGGCTACGCACGGCAAACCTACCGAGATCAACGCTCACCCGCACCTTGGCGAGCACTCTTTCGTCGTTCATAACGGCATCATCGAAAACTACAAAGAGCTAAAAGAGGAGCTTGAGGCAAAGGGCGTTAGCTTCCTTAGCCAAACCGACACCGAGGTTATCGTGCACCTTTTTGAGGAAAATTTAAAAACTATCGGCGAGCCGTTTAAAGCATACGAAGCCACGGTAGCGCGCCTACACGGTGCATACGCGACGCTGCTTATCACCAAAACGGCTCCGGGCAAAATTTTCTTCGCCAAGGACGCCGCGCCGCTAGCTATCGGCAAAAGCGAGGAAAAAGAGGTATTTTTCGCCTCCTCGGACGCCCCGCTGATCGGCTTAGCCAAAGAGGTATGCTATCTGGACGACAAAAGCTACGGATTCGTTAGCATTGACGAGATCGCGGTTTTTAAAGACGCAAAAAAACTAAGCCCGAGTTTCGCCGCGCTGCCTGCCGATAAAAGCTACGCGCAAAAAGAGGGTTACCGCTTTTTTATGGAAAAAGAAATTTACGAACAAAGCGCGGTCGTCTCAGAAACTCTGATGGGGCGCGTCAAAGAGGATGCCGTCGGGCTTGAAAATTTAACCGATGAGTATCTACGAAGTATCGACGATATCGTGATCTGCGCGTGCGGCACTAGCTACCACGCAGCCCTTACCGCTAGCTACCTTTTCGAGCGCCTAGCAGACACTAGGGCCAAGGTCGAGATAGCAAGCGAATTTCGCTATAGACGCCCGAAACTAAACAAAAACGCTCTTTTTATCGTCATCTCGCAAAGCGGTGAAACCGCCGACACCCTAGAAGCGCTAAAAATCGCCAAACAAGCGGGACTAAAGACGCTGGCCATCTGCAACGTCGATAACTCCTCGATCGTGCGCCTAGCTGACGACACTCTGCTAACTCGCGCCGGCATCGAAAAGGGCGTAGCCAGCACCAAAGCCTTCGCCACGCAGGTAGTAACGCTGTGGATGCTAGCGCTGCAAATCGCGCAGGCTAAAGCCTCCATAAGCAAAGAAGAGCTAAAAAGCGAGATCGCGGCGCTCCTGCACGTTCCGCAAATTTTAAATATCAGCAAAGAGCCGCAAGAGCGTATCCGCCGCCTAGCTAAACACTATTTGCACGGCCACGGCTTCTTTTTCATCGGGCGCGATATATTTTATCCGCTCGCGCTCGAAGGCGCGCTAAAGCTCAAAGAGATCTCCTATCTGCACGCCGAGGGCTACCCTGCGGGCGAGATGAAGCACGGCCCTATCGCGCTTGCCGATGAGAGGCTATTTACGATCGCGCTGATGCCGCAAACCGTCCTTTATGAAAAAACCAAAAGCAACGTCGAGGAGCTCGCCGCCCGCGACGCCTATATACTTGCTATCAGTCCCGAGGAGTTCGAGCTTAGCGACGATTTTATCAAAACAAGCAAGCAAGCCCACCCGATGAGCGAGTTTTTCGAGATGATGATCATACTGCAGCTTTTTGCGCTGGAGATCGCCGTACGCCTTGGCAACGACGTAGATATGCCGCGAAATCTCGCTAAAAGCGTGACCGTAGAGTAAATTAATAGGCGAAATTTGATGAGAAAGGGGTCATATACGTGCAAATTTGCAAGAAATGCGAGGTTTTGGGCGGCTGCTTTCAGCGCCTCGTTTAAGGAGAAAATATGAGCCTGTTTGATTTTGACAAAAAGGCCAAAAAAGCGCAAATTCCAAGCACATTTGCCGGCAGAGTGGATAAATTTTGGGCGGAATTTAGCGGCGTGATAGATGAGATCAAGGCTGATCTGGCGGCGGAGGAGTTTGAAAAGGCGATGCAAAAGACCGACGAAAAGCTTCGCATCTGCCTTGCGGAGCCTTATTTTATGACGGGGCTAGCGGGCGATAAGCTCGATCTAGTGCTAACTCCCGAGGGTATGAGGCACCGATTATTTTGGCTAAACTTCATCAAAAACGCTATGCCAAAACAGCTTGAGGGGAGAATGCTCTGCACGCTCGGAAAGCCGCGCGCGCCGCGAGGTATCGGCGGGATCGAGATGTATGACACAAGCGTAAACGCCGAGGAGTCGATGATCTACGCGCAGTTTAACGAAAGCGACGTGGATATTAAAATTTACAACGAAAACCTAGCGGCTCTACTTGCGCAGGACGAGGGCAAGGCCTATAATCTTAGTTTTATCCTGCTTGACAATATGATCGGCGAAACGGCAATCATAAATACGCTAGGCGAGCTTGAGGTGCTCGATAAGCCACAGGAAAACGGCGTGCCGCTAAGCGATTTCGCCGATCTGATCGATGAGAAATTCGGCGAAAAAGCCGCGCGCGAACCGCTAAAAAATTTTTTCAGCTATCAGATGGAGCCGCGTGGCAATGGAGTGCGCGAGGACGTGATCGTGGGCACCACCTGCCTAACGGCCATCGTAAATCAGTACCTAAATGGCGAGCGCGACATCTATAACGAAGCCTTCGAGCTCGGTATCAAATTTTGCTTTCTTAGCATTGATAACGGCGGCGACGTGCAGGCGGGCTTTGATCTGCGAAATAAAATCGAGGACGATGAGCTAGAGGGCTGCAGCTCGTTTCTAGAGATAATCGGCGGTGCAACGGGGCAAAGGCGCGCATACATCGATCTAATCTGCTATGACGAGGAAAGGCTAAAAGAAAAGGTAAGCGAGCTTGGTAAAAAATACGGCGCTAGTATCGAAATTCATGACTTTAAAAGATAAATTTAGCTGCGAGCGTCAAATTTATTTTGGATTTGTACGCCCGCACTATTTTAATTTTGGCGCTAAATTTTGCTTTTGCTATCAGTTGCAGCAGGCTATTTTCTTACTTAAGTCAGCTTATCATCAAAATAGCAGCACGGCAGGCATAGATCGGCACACGAGCGGTGCGAGCTTTAGATGAGTTTTGCGCCACGCCCTGCTCTAGCTACCTGCTATGCCGTGCGCAATTTTCAAATTTAACCACACGCCTACTGCGCTTCAACGCCTATTAAAACAACAAGGTTTATTTGCTCACTTGCCTCAACGCAAATTTTTTAGATATTGGCATGCGTTAAATTCTCCGAGCTTGCAGCCTCTGTCGTAAAGTTCTTTGGCGGCGTTTTTATTCTTTTCTACGCCCATGCCCTTTTCGTACGCAAAGCCCAAATTTGCGCATGCTAACGCGCTAGCGCCCGAGCAAGCCCGAGTAAAAAGCAAAGCGGCCCTTTCGTAGTCTTTTTCAACGCCCTCGCCCTTAAAATAGCAAACCCCAAGATCGGCGCACGAGCCAACGTGTCCGCGCTCGCAAGAGGCCGCAAATATCTGCGCCGCCTTTGCCGCGTCCTTTTCGACTCCGTCGCCCATCGCGTAGCTTAAGCCAAGATTATAGCACGCCGTTTCCTCGCCCAGTTCGCAGGCCTTGTTAAACAACTCATTCGTCTTTTTGCCGTCGGGATATACGCCAAGCCCCTTGCCGTAGCTATACGCCAGACTCGCGCACCCCTCGGCCACGTCCTTTTCGCAGGCTTTAGCAAAAAGCTCGTTTGCCTTTTTGTGATCTTGCGCCGCACCCTGCCCGTTTTGATAAAGCAGCCCAAGATACACGCAGGCTTTGTCCGTGCCTAGCTCGCAGGCCTTTTCGTAGCGCGCGACGGCTTTTGTAAATTCTTTGTCAAATTCGTAAAAATAGCCAAGTCCAGCGCACGCCATCGCGTTTTGCGCTCCGCCTTTTTCGCAGGCGAGTTCTAAATTTTTAATCGCGTTTGACAAACTCCTGCAAACCTCCTTGTTTCCCTTCTCGCACTCATCGCGCAGATCGGCTAGCTCGCCGCCAAAAGCCAGCGCCGCAAAAAATATGAGCGAAATAAAACATCTCATAAGCTCAAATTTCCTTTCAAATTTTATAAATTTACCGCCGTAAAGCGCCGAAACCAAAATGTCCGAAGTATAAATTTAAAAAGATTAAAATTCAAATTTAGCTAAAATCGCTATCAAAAAGGAGCGTAAAATGATTTTTGAAGACGAGCTGATTTTTATCGAGCGCGAAACTAGCGAGATACCGTGGGTAAAAATTTTTACCAAAACGCCGTTTAAGGAGCTAACAGACTGCGACGAAGCGACGCAAAAAAGAGTTTTTGAAGCGGTTTTGACGACCGAAAAAGTAATGAGAAAATTTTATAATCCTACGAAAATAAACATCGCAAGCTTTGCCAACTACGTGCCGCGCGTGCATTTTCACGTGATGGCGAGGTTTGAGGGCGATAGCTTTTTCCCCGAACCGATGTGGGGTAAAAAACAGCGCGAGGGCGAGCTAAATTTGCCTGAATTTGCCGAGTTTTCTCAAATTTTAGCGCGCGAGCTAGGCAAAACACGTGAATAAAAAAATACTTCTAACGCTCGCGTTCCTCGTAGTAGCAGGCGTTTTGGCGGTTTATAAGGCGCGCTGGGACGAGCAGACGCAGACGGAAAATATCAAAAAATTTCTCGACTTTCAAACGCAAATTTTAAATAAAAATATCGAAGAAGAAAAACTCTCTGCGATGACGGTGGCTGCGCTACTAGCGCAAAACGAGCACGTAAAAAAATGCATGAGCCAAAACGACCGCCGGATGTGCCTAGAGACGCTTGGCGAATTTACCAAAACGCTAAACAAGGTGCCGATTTACCAAAATGCCAAATTTCACATCCATACGCCCGAAATGAGGAGCTTTGCTAGGAGCTGGATACCGATGTATAACGACGATCTAACGAACTTTCGCCACCTGCTAGCCGAGGCCAAAAACGGCGTAGCCGCAGGCATCGAGGTCGGTCGGGCTGGAGTTTTCATTAGGTCGGTCGCGCCGATATTTGAGGATAAAAAGATGCTCGGCAGTATCGAAGTGCTGCTTGATTTTAAGCATTTGAGCGACTTTTTCTCGCAACAAGGGCTTGATCTTTTCGTACTACTCGACGCAGGCGGCGATCTGCCCTATCAAAACAGCAGCGACGAGGGTATCATAGAAGGCTTTCATTTCGTAAACAAGAGCTACGCAAATTTAAACGTCTTGCCGATTCTAAAGGATATAAAATTTAAAAGCGGCGGATTTTATCAGACGGATTCGCATGCCTTTACCGTCCAGCCTATGAACGACGCAAAGGGCGAGCGAGTGGGGTATTTCGTGATTTATTTTAACTCCGACTCAAAAGAGCGAAATTTAGCAAAACTGGGCGTTTGGTTTGACTAGTCAAGCAGGCTTTTTGAGTATGGCGAAAATTTGTAGGTAAAGACGCTGCCTTTGCCTAGTTCGCTTTTTACGCCATACTCCACGCCGTTTTTCACGCAGATACTTTGCACGATGTTTAGCCCTAGCCCAAAACCGCCCTGCACGCCCTCGTCTCTAACGTAGCGTTTCCAAATTTTACTCGTGTCTTTTATGCCTTCGCCTTCATCCTCGACTACGAGCACGATTTTGCCGCTTTTTTCAAAAAGGCGTAAATTTATTATTCCTCCTTCGCGGCTGTATTTTACGGCATTGCTTAGGTTGTTATCGATCAGTCTGCCTGCCTCTATCTTGCTCATAAAAATTTGCAAATTCGGCTCGACGAAGTCGTAAATTTTGATATTTTTCGCCATCGCGATACCGCGCATATACCGCGCTCGCTCGAGGCTAAATTCGCTCAAATTTAAAATCTCTGGCGGAAATAAAATGTATCCCCGCTTGATATAGTACTCGGTGTCCTCGTAGGTGACTTGCATCTGCTTTAGAGCCGAGCGCATGCGGGTGACGTATTTGTTATCAAGGCCTAGCATCTCAAGGTTTATGCCGATGACTCCCAGCGGCGTTTTTAGCTCGTGCATCGCGTCGTTAAAAAAGTTATTCATATATTTTTTAGCGTCTTTATAGGGCTTTATACCGCTAACAAACGACAGATAAAGCGCGAAAAATACGACCACGAGCGCAAAGGCAAGAGTTAGAGCCGCGACGAATAAAATCCTAGCCGCGTTTTGCTTTTTGGCTAGCACGAGATAATAAAACTCGCCGTCTGCGCTAAAATAGGTCTTGTAAAAAAGATGGCCGTTTTCTTGACGGGTGATAAATTTTAGATTGCTCGGGCGCGCGTCTAAATTTGAGACGATCTGCTTTTCTTTGAGATCAAAAACACCGTATCTATATGTGAGCGAGATAGGCAAAGTCTCGTTTTTATCAAGCGCTTTGCGGATTTTGCCCTCGTACTCGAGTAGCTCGAACATATTTTTTGAGTATTCGTCTTTGGAGCTTAAATTTATGATCTCGTAGCTTTGAAATATAAACAAAGCCATGATGATAAAAGTGGCTAAGATAGGGATTTTAAGATTTTGAAACATCTATCTTATAGCCTAGTCCGCGCGATGATTTTATAAACTCCGGAGTCGTTTTTTGACGGATTTTTAGTATGTGCATGCGTACGTCGGCGGGGTCGATCTCCTTGTCGTTCCACACTTCGGCGCGTAGCCTTTCGATACCAACAAAACTATTTTTATGAAATAGCAAGCACTCGATGATAGCAAATTCTCTCATGCTTAGCTCGACGGGTTCGTCTTTAAATTTGAGCCGTTTTTTTGCTGTATCGAGGCTAAAGTTTTCGTCGATCGCGATCAAGTTTTTATCGTCTCTGCCGTGATATTTTCGCATTAGCTCGTTTACTCTAAATTTTAGCTCGGCTAGCTCAAAGGGCTTTTTTAGATACTCGTTACAGCCCAGCTCGTATCCGACCGCCATATCGTCTATATCCACGAGCGAGGTCATTATCATTATGGGCGTTTCACAGCCGATATCTTTGGCGTATTTTATAACTTCGTGTCCGCTGATGTGCGGAACCTTGATGTCAAGTATCAGCAGGTGATAAAAGCCCGCCGCTATCTTATCGCAGGCGACCTTGCCGTCGGCAGCCTCATCCACCTCGTAGCCAAGACTTTCTAGGTATTCGCTAACGCTCTTGCGATATACGAAGTCGTCTTCAAGCAGTAAAATTTTCATAAATTCTCCGAATTTTATCGCAATATTTTAAGGGAGATGATAGCTAAAAATGATTTTGGATCGTCTGAATTTAAAAAGGCTCGGCGAGTTTGCCGAGCCTAATGCGGTCAAATTTAACCTAAATTTCACGCACCCGTGAAAACTTGACCCGCATAAACGATGTAGTATCTTAGCATCACGACGCCGCAGATAACTACAAGAGAGTTTGCTATGATGTAGCCAACTCTATAAGCGTGATTTTTTAGAGCCGTTAGCGCTATGGTGATAGGGGTCAAAAGACCGATACCTACGACGCCTATCCAGAATATTAACGCGTATTGTCCGGTGCTTAGAGCTTGTTTTGCGGCAACCGCGCTAGCTCCGCCCTCGAAATATAGTCCCAAAAATAGTATAGCTATAAGCGGTATCTCAAAAATTACGGCGCGCAAGTCCATAACCAAAAGATACTTCACGTTGTCTTCGTTAAGAAGGCGCTTGAAGCATAAAAGTCCGACCAAGATGTTTGTCGCTACGCCCGAGCTAAAGCCTGAGGTTAGGAACAAGATCGGCAAAATCGGCGTATTCCAAAGCGGAAGCTTCGTAATCGCGCTAAGCAAAAAGCCCGTATATATGCCTACGCCGATTGCAAGGCAAAAAAGCGCCATCTCGACTATCTTTGAAAGCGGCGCAAAAGAGCGAATCAGCCTAGAAATAGGACGTAAAATCGCTAGAATTTTATAATTTTCTATCTCTTCTTCAAAAATAATCACCGCAAAAAGATAAGCCAGCGGCGTATAAAGTAGCAATAACGCCACGCCGATAGACATAACCGAACCGAAGTTGTACTTAATCAAAATCCAGTAAAAACTAAGCGGTTTGCCAAGGTCAAGCACCAAAAGCGCAAGGCCCACGGTAATCGTTATAGGAGCTACTAGAGCGCCCGCCTTTACCATCGCGTCCCAGATGCTGCCGTCTTGTTTTTTGTGGTAGTTCCACTTAACAAGCAATGCGACCATCATCGCGCCTGCGGACAAACCCGCCAAAAATAGATAAACCGCTATCGGCCACGGCCAGTAAATTTCATTATATTGCGCTACGCTTCCCCACATATTATTCATGGCTTCCTCCTTTGCGGTTAGCTATCATAGCAAGCTTCGGTTTGGTTTTAAGCTCGGCTTTAGGATAGTAGTGAGCTTTGGTATTTAAAATTTTACTTACTTCGCTGTTTGGATCGTTTATATCGCCGAATGCCAAAGCATCGGTCGGACAAACGGTCACGCACGCAGGCTGCTCGCCAATGCTCACTCTAGTCTCAAAGCAAAACGTACATTTGCCTATCTCGCCGGTTTTTGGCTCGACGTAGCGAGCGTCGTAAGGACAGGCCAGGATGCAGTATTTGCAAGATACGCAGGTAGAGTGATCTAGTAGCACAATACCCTCTGCCGTCTGAAAGCTAGCTCCCGTAGGGCAAACCGCCACGCACGGAGCGTCCTCGCACATCACGCAGCTGTGCCTGCTAAAATCGGTTTTTTAAATTTGGAAATTTACCCTTTATCTTTGAGTGAACTTGAAGCCTAAAAACGCCTCTAGGTACGTTATTTTCGCTCCTGCAAGCCACCGAACACGCCTGGCAGCCTATGCAGAGATTTTCGTCGTGTATCATTCTATAAGCTTTTTTCATCTCTTTTCCTTTACGCTTTTATTATCTTGACGCCGACGTTTCGCACCATCGTGGAGGCGACGGGACCGATCACGGTAGGATCTAGCAGCTTGCTTTGATTAGTTCCAGCGCCGTTCGTGCGCTTTAGTCCCGCGCTTTCGTGTCCGAAGCCGTGATAGACGAAAAGCGTATCCTCTCTGATGCCTTCAGTCAGCATCACGCTTGCTTTTTCTTTTGCGGTTTTGCTTTGCAAGGTTATTTTGTCGCCGTCTTTTAGCCCGTATTTTTTCGCGGTATTAGGGTGTATCCAGACTGGCGCGCTACTCATCAGGTCGTTTAAAAATTCTACGTTTTGCGTGTGTCCGTTGGTGTGTATCGGTGTTTTACCGCTCATTAGGCAAAGCTCCTCGCCGAAAAATACGTCCATGCCCTCGGCGTTTAAGCAGCCGTATCCGGGAAACTGCTTTTCCACTTTTTCGCTAAAAAGCTCTATTTTGCCGCTATCGGTTTTAAATTTTACCTGCGACTCCATAAGTCCGTCTTCGCCGACAAACTGCGCCGCGCTAGGAAATTTTTTAGTAAATTCTTTTACGCTATCTTTTTCTCTAAACAAAATCCCCGGCACCTTCCAAGTGACGTAGCCGTCTTTAACCAGCTTCGCCAAAAGCTCGGCGTTTCCCTTTACTTGCCGCATTCGCCACTCATCCATCGTATTTGAAGTATATAGCTCGTCTATTTTCATCCTGCGGGCTAACTCCCTAAAGATATCGTAGCCGTTTTTAGTATCGCCGACGGGATCTACGACCTTATTTCTTATCATATATGCGGGTTTTAGGCCGGATTTATCCTCGATACCTTCGTCGCGCTCCAGATAGGTGCTCTCAGGCAGTATCACGTCCGCCCATATCGCAAAATCGCTCATATAAATGTCCGAACAAACGATAAAGTCAAGCTTTTTAAGGCTTTCTATCGTAGTTTGCGTACCTGCGACGTTTATGGGGTGATTAAATCTTATGCTAAACCAGCCTTTTACGGGATAAGGCTTTTCGCTTAATATAGCTTGCGGAATTTGCATCAAAACGCCGTGACTCCTGCCGACGAATTTATTTACCCCGTCCTCGCCGGCGCCGTCTATCCTAGGAGTTTTAGGTACTTTTATCGCAGCGTCCGGGTTCGTGATCTCCGGAATTAGCTCTTAGCCCGCTAAAGTATTATATAGCTTAGCCTTTTTGCCGCCGAAAATTCCGCCCTTTTTCTCCCAGTTGCCCATCATCGCGTTTGCGGTCATTATAGCCCTGGTGCGGATATATTCGGCTCTAGTAGTAGTCGTGTTGTGGCCGAAATCGATGATGACCTTAGGCGCGGCTTTCCAGATTTCGCCCGCGATGCGCTCGAGCGTTTTTGCAGGTATTCCCGTGATATTTTCTTGCCATGCGGGCGTCGTATCTTTGGTTGCTTCTACGACTTTGTCAAATCCAATCGTAAATTTTTCTATAAATTCCTTATCGTACGTGCCGTTTTTGATCCATGTGTGGATGAGCGCCAAAACAAACGCTAGATCGGTGCCGGGTTTTACCGGTAGCCACTCGTCGGCTTTTGAGGCTACGACGCTAAAGCGCGGGTCTAAAACCAGCAGCTTCGTATCTTCTTTAGCAGCCATCTTAGCTAGCTTTTTAGCGTCGGCGATGACGATGCCTTCAAAGAGATTGTGCCCGAAATTTACGACGTATTTTGCGTTAGCGAAGTCTCTTTTTAGCTTCGCATCTCCGTACATATGCGTACAAACCATCTGATACGTCACGGGACAACAGGACAGGTGCGAGAAGCAGTTAGGCGAGCCGTATGCGCTGGCAAAGGTCGTCATTAGCTTGTGCGTTTGGCTTGATTTTGCCGTAAACACAAAGCTCTCGGGACCGTATTTTTCCTTGATTTCTAGCATTTTTTTAGCCACAAGATCAAGCGCCTCGTCCCAGCTCGCCTCTCGCCATTTGTTTTCGCCGCGCTCGCCTACTCTGATGAGAGGTTTTACGATGCGCTGCGGATCGTAGAGCTGGTTATGCCCGCTACCGCCTCTGGCGCATACGGAGGTCGCCGTGCCGCTTACCTTGCCGTTGCCTTGGATGAAGACGGTTTTGCCGTCTACGACCTTGGCCTCGATAGGACAGCGAGAAGAACACATCTCGCAAAAGCTAAATACGCTTCTGTCGCCGCCTTCTAGCGCTTTAGCGCCGACCGCGCCCAGGGTGCCCGGCGCATAAGTCATCGCAAGCAAACCCGTGGCGGTGGACGCTTTTAAGAAATTTCGCCTCGAAGTATCCATTTTTTCTCCCTTTTTGAAATAAATTTGCCAAAATCTTAAATAATCAATGTAAATTATACGTAAAATTTTTATATCAATATAAATTTTAATTGATAACAAGTATCCGTTTTTTAGGGAAATAATTTAAATTTAACTTCAAATTTGCAAAATTTACAAATATCAAATCTTGACGGATGATGATATTTGAGCCATAATTTGCTTAAATTTATAATTTAAAAATAATTCTTGCGATTTTCGCCAAAAAATTATTTTAATTTTATTTGTATATAATTCGCGTATTTTTTAAAAAGGCAAAATTAATGAAAAAGCAAATTTACATCATTCACGGCTACGACGCCTCGCCGCAAAGCCACTGGTTTTCTTGGTTTAAAGAAAAAATGCGCGGCCTTGCCGAAGTGGAAATTTTAAAGATGCCAGACCCGCAAACGCCAAAGCTAAACCAGTGGCTAAAAACGATGAAGCAAAACGTAAATTTAGGCGAAAATTCATTTATCATCGCTCACAGCCTAGGCACGATAACTAGCCTAAATTTTCTCAGCGGTTTTGCAAATTTGCCCAAATTCGGCGGTCTGGTCCTTATCTCGCCGTTTGACGAGCCGATTGAAGAATTTGCTATATTAAATGAATTTTGCGAGCCCAAAATCGACTACGAAAAGATAAAATCGGCGACGAAATTTATAAAAGTAATAGCCGCAAAAGACGACTATATCGTGCCTTGCGGACTTAGCCTAAAGGTCGCGCGAAGTTTAGGCGTAACGCCCGATATCTTTGAAAAAGGCGGGCACTTTTTGGGCGCGGACGGCTTTAGCGAATTTGAGTTTATGCTAAATTTATTTAGGGATACGGCTTTACCGAAAACTGGCGATCAAAAGTAAAATTATTTAAAAAATGTTACTATAATGCACACTTTGTTTTCGATTTTGCATTTTTAAGGATAAATTTTGAGAGAATTAAAGTCCATATTTTTTAGTATGACCTCGGCGATTATTTTACTGATAATCTTTGCGGTCGCTAGCGGCGCGGCGACGATAATAGAAAGCTACTACGATACCAAAAGCGCGTGGGCTGTGGTTTACGGCGCGAGCTGGTTTGCTCTAGTGCAGGTGCTTTTGGGTATAAATTTAGCTTACAATCTTTTTAGATACGACCTTTTTAGAAATGAAAAACTACCCGTTTTGATATTTCACGTTAGCTTTTTATTTATGCTTTTAGGCGCTGCTATGACGCGATATATGGGCTTTGAAGGGACGATGCGCATAAGAGAAAACGAAGCTTCAAACGCCGTTTTCGGGTCGGCTTCGAGAATAGAAATCGCAGCCGAAAAAGACGGTAAAATTTACTCGGATTCTATCCAAAAATACATCACCTCTTTTGGCTTAAACGGTTTTAATTTACCGCTTAAAATCGAGGATAAGAAGGCAAATTTAAGCTTTGAAGGCTACTACAAAAATGCCGAGACCGAGTACTACGAAGCAGACAAGGGCGAGCCGCTCGTTAGGCTTGCGGTCTCAAGCCCAGACTCAAAAGAAGAAATAAGCCTACAAGCCGGCGAAACTCGCGAGGTGGGCGGCGTTAGTTTTGCATTCGACGCGCAGCCGCTACTTGAAAATTTCGTCAAAATCGAGCTAAAAGAAGGTAAATTTTATCTAACTTCGAACCAAAATATCGACTACTTCACGATGGCGACGAATGAAAAAGGCGAGTATGCCAAGGATAAAGAGACGGAGTTTTTACCGATGCAGCTCTATACGGTCGCTGACGTAAATTTCGTCCCAAAGTCTCTGCTAACTAAGGCTGGGCGGCGCATCGTTAGCAAAAACGGAGAATTCGACGCGCTCGTGGCAAATTTAACCTACGACGGGCAAACCGAGCAACTAACCCTATACGAAAACAGCTACGCGCCGGCAAAAGCGAAAATAAACGGCGTGCTTTTTAACGTCTACTGGGGCGCTAAAATGATCGAGCTTCCTTTTTCTATAAAGCTAAACGACTTTGAACTTAAGCGATATCCGGGCTCAAATTCGCCGATGAGCTACTCTAGCGACGTTATCGTCGAGGACTCGCGCAGCGGCGATTTTCCTTATAAAATTTACATGAACCACGTACTAGACCACGACGGATATAGATTTTTTCAAAGCAGCTACGATATGGACGAGCTTGGCACCGTACTATCGGTAAACCGCGACCCGGGCAAAATCCCGACTTACGTCGGCTATTTTTTACTGGGACTCGGGCTATTTTTAAACGTAATAAATCCTCGCTCGCGCTTTAGAAAACTAGCCAAAATGATAAACGAGGACGCCGTCAAAAAGCTTGCCGCAATCCTTTTAGTAACGGGCGCGGCAGCATTTTCGCCGACTAAAATTTACGCTATGGACGAGGCTTTAAATATCGACGCAAGTCACGCCAAAGAGCTTTCTACGCTAATAGTTCAAAGCGGCGACGGCAGGATGAAGCCTTTTGATACGGTCGCAAGGGATATCTTAAACAAAATCCACCGTAGCGATACGCTTGAGGGGCTAAATGCCGACCAAGCCGTGCTTTCGATGATGACTAACGGTTTTTACTGGCGCGACAAACCTATAATCTACGTAAACAATAAAGAGATAAAAAAGCTAATCGGCATAGACGAAAAGGACAAATTTGCAAGCTACAACGACTTTTTTGAAAGCGACAAAGACGGTAAAATCGCCTACAAACTCTCCAAATTCGCTGAAGCTGCAAACCGTAAAATGCCGGGCGAGCGAGGCACGTTTGATAAAGATATACAAAAAATAGACGAGCGACTAAACATCCTTCATATGGTATTTTGGGGCGAAATTTTCGCCGTATTTCCAAAGATAGACGACCCCAATAATACCTGGTACGGCATAGCTTCTGCGATGATGTATCTGCCTAAAAACGAGAGCGAACAAATCGTCAGGATGCTAAAAGATTATTTTACCGGCGTCGTCGATGCTACCGAAAACAACGACTGGCGCAAGGCAAATCAAGCTCTAGCCGAGATAAAAACCTATCAACAAGAACACGGCAAATCCGTCATCCCAAGCCAAAAACGCGTCGAGATGGAGCTATTTTTTAACGAGTATAAAATTTTCGAATCGCTCACGCTCGTATATCTTTTAGCCGGATTTGGGCTTTTGTGTTTCATTTTCGTCAAAATGGCGCGCCCTAAACTAAATATTAAGGGGCTATTTAAAATCGTCTACGGCATAAATATCCTAGCCTTTTTACTACATACTTTCGGTATCGGAGTGCGCTGGTACGTCGCCGAGCACGCTCCTTGGAGCAACTCTTACGAATCGATGATTTACATCGCTTGGGCTTTGAGTTTATCCGGTATAGTTTTTTCTCGCCAAAGCCCGGTAGCTATGGCGCTAACGTCGATTTTATCAGGCGTTACGCTATTTGTAGCGCACCTTAGCTGGATGGATCCGCAAATCACTACTCTAGCGCCCGTGCTTCAGAGCTACTGGCTAACGATCCACGTATCTGTTATCACGGCTAGCTACGGATTTTTAGGACTTTGTTCGCTGCTTGGTATGTTTACGCTCGTGCTTTTTACTCTGCAAGGCGATAAAGAAAATAAAGAAATTTCGCGAAATATCCTTGAGGCTACTCGCATAAACGAGATGGCGATGATACTGGGTCTTAGCCTGCTTACGATGGGAAATTTCCTAGGCGGCGTGTGGGCTAACGAGAGCTGGGGTCGCTACTGGGGCTGGGATAGTAAAGAGACTTGGGCGCTAGTTTCCATCCTGATATACGCGGCCGTTTTGCACGTTAGATTTATCCCTAAGCTAAATAGCCAGTACGTCTTTGCCGTCGCTTCTATGTTTGCTTATTGGTCGATTATAATGACGTATTTTGGCGTAAATTTTTATCTCAGCGGCATGCACTCCTACGCTGCCGGCGAGCCGGTGCCGGTGCCGCCTTTCGTATGGATAGGCGCGCTTTTGATGGTTTTGATTGCCGTTTTGGCGTATTTTAGAAAGCCTATAAAAGGAGTAAAACTATAATGAATCAAACCGCAGTAGTAATCATTTTAGCGACCGTTATTTTAATACTCGTAGCTTCTCTTATTTTTCTAGCGGCAAAACTCGGCGGCGACAAGATCGCAGCCAGCGCCGCAGCCAAAGAGGCCGCTGAGCGGGGCGTTACTTTAGACGACCTATTTACCGTCGCGAGCGATCCTAATACTAGTAAAAATAAACTTTTTTCTATATTGAGGATGTTTTCTACGAATTTTAGATTACCACCCAAAAAAGACGGCGTAGCTCCCGACGAAGCCAAAGAGTATCTAAATTTTATTACGGCTTTAGCCTCGCACAAAAACGCCGACGCTAAACTAATCGCATTTATGAGCAACGAACTAAAAAAGAAAAATCCCGAGTACGTAAGAGAAATCGAAGCCTACGAGCAAAAAGGTACCTTAAAAAGCAGGTCGTAGCTTGTAAATTTTAAAGACCCAAAATGCGAATTTCGGTAGATAAAACGCTCGTCTTGCCGCTGCCGCAAGACCCTCGTTTACTGATTTCATGGACCTAGGATTAATCTAAATCGCCTAATTTAAACCGCTCTTTTATCAAGCGATAAAAACGACACTTACGGCATTTAAGCTTGGCTTGAAAGCGCGCAGACCAGGCGCAGTCGAGCGATACGCATATTTTAGTGCCGTTTTAGAGATAAAAGAGCGCAAACCGCTTACCCGCCCGCTAAGATACCGTATTTTTCAGGTAGCTATAAACCCGTTTGGTTAAAATTTAACGCTTTAAATGCGCAAAAACGGGTATCGCCGAGGCTAAAGCTTAAATTAGGCGGTTTTACTCGTAGGCCGAAAGTACTTTTGCGCCCGCGCTTTTACAAAGCTAAAATCTGCAATCTCAAATTTAGTCTTTTATGCCCGCAAAAAGCGACTCGGCTAGCTGCGCGATACCGATAGATTTACGCTAAAGCGTCCATATTTGCCCGCCGAATTTAAACTTTGGGCCAAATTCGGCGCCCTTTAAACAAGACGACGATTATCTGCGTTAGCTTACTTCACAAACGGCAGCTCAAATTTAACCCACTCATAGTCAAGCCCGATCTTCGTCACGGCCTCGTAGCAAATCGCGCTGAGAAGCCCCGCAAAAAGCCCCGCTAGCATATCGTCACCCATCACGCCCAGCCCGCCCTTGACATCCTTATCGACGCGCCCGATTACAGAGGGTTTCCAGATATCAAATAGCCTAAAAAAAGCCACCGATAGCGCAAACTGCACCGCCGTGGCGCCGCTAATTGATACCGCCAACCAAACGCCCGCAACCTCGTCTATCACGATGCTACCGTGATCGTGCACGCCGGTTTTTGCCTCGTAGTCGTCGATAATCTTTATGCTATATAAAAAAAGGCAAATCGAAATCAAAAATAGCGTGGAAGCAGGCAAAATCGTCAAAATCCCAAACGCCGCGACCGCGCCCGCTAGCGAGCCAACCGTGCCGGGAGCTTTGGGGCTTAGGCCGGTGCCAAAAAACGTTAAAAATAACCTTTGCATAATTTTCCTTGAAATCAAATTTAAACCATAATCGGCGCATTTTACTCGCCGATTTTTAGCGCGATTTTAGCAAATTTAGCTTGCAAATTTCAAAATTTGTGCGCTAAATTTGCGCCAAGCTCGGATATTTTCAAATTTGGAGGTACGAGCCGCTAAATTTGAAGCAAAAGCGTAAATTTTACCCAGGCTTTTTACTCGTAAATTTTGGCAGCAAGCACACCCGCACCTCTAAAACATCAAATTTGACGCCAAATACAGCGCGACGTATCTCGCTGGTAAAGCCACAGCCTCGCGTCATAGATAAATAGCATCGAATTTTAAAGTTTTGCGGCGCGGGTTTGGGCAAGTAAATTTAAGGCCCGAATTTGTAAAAAGCTCGGTTGTAAATTCAAACGTAAAATTTTAGGCGCACTACGCAGGGCAAATCCAAATACCTTACTTCGCCTACGGCTCAAATTTAGCAAAGCTAAGACGCGTGCTAAATTTACCGACTCCGTTAAAAATGCTCGCGAAACAAGCCGCTTTACCAAAACGGCAGAAAGCAAATTTAGCTTAGCGACGTCGTCTGATAAAGCTTCATTAATTTTTCGTAAAACTCCCTCTCCGTCTGCTTTTCGAGCAGCCCGTTGCTAGGGAAAAGATCGTCGCAAAGCTTTTGGATATTTTCAAATCGGTTCGGGAAAAGCTCGCTCAGTACCATCGCCGATATGTCGCGCCGCATAAGGATCGCAGGCGGCAAGATGCCTGAGAGCAGCAGGGTTTTTAGCGTCTGCGCGTGGTATTTGATGTGGTGGTGCTGGCCGTGCGGGCAGGTCTTGGTGCTAACTAGCGTTTTGCATTCGTTGCAATAAACAAGCTCCGGCAGCACGACTATCTCTAAATTTAGATCGTTTTTGTATCGCTCTAGCACCGTGTGAGCGACGTTGTGATCGTAAAACATCCCGATACCCGCGTGATTTTGACCGACTACGAGCTTATCGGCGCCCAGCCTATGCGCCGCGACGCACTCTAGCGTCGGATTTAGGTGCGAGCTAAAGAGGCTGGAGTTTTCAAACGGTACGATGATTAGGCGATTTTGCGGGATGTAGTTTTGGATGAAGTATTCAAGCACTCTTTTTTTGAGCGCAAAGCTCATCACCTCGTCCGCGCCGTGGCTTTTTAGCAAAAAAAGCAACACCAAATCAGCCTTGTCTATCGTCATTCTGATCAGGCGTTCGTGCGCGCGGTTAAACGGCTCTGCGGTTAGCATGATAGCTGTGATTTTTTGCGCGTTTTGCTCCTTTTTGACGGTCACGATACGCTCTTTTACCTTTTCTAGCGCGCTGCCGTAGATTTTTATCTCGCCGCTTATAGCTAGCTTGCCGCAGCATTGCCGCGCCGACTCGGTTTCGTTAGCGCGGAAGATATTTTGCGCGCTTTTGGTTTCGTCAAATTTAAACGAACCGCTTACGTTTATATGTCCGACAGACTCGCCGCTAGAGTTTATCAGCTCTATTTTCTCGCCTTTTTGCGCGTTTTTTATCGTTTCTTGATTGCGCTTACCTTGCGGCGCGAATACGAAAGCATAGGGCATCGGCTCGCCGCCTAAAAAGCCCGTTTCATAGACCTCGTTCGCCTCTTTTTCGTTCATCAGGCGGTTAAATTTGCTAAAAATTTGATTTTCTATGAGATCAAGCGCTCCAAAAGCCTCGTCGTTTATCAGTATGCTATTTTTTCTTGGCGACGTCATATTTTTTCCTCTTTTCCCAAAGCGATTTGCGCGAGATGCCTAGCTTTTTGCTAAGCTCGGTGTCGGGGTATTTGTCCTGATAGTTTACGATGATGTGCTTGATGTAGTCGTCGATCGTCAAAATTTCGTCGATTTGGAAATTTTTCTCGTCGCTTGTGATATTTAGCGTCTCCATCAGCGTCTCTTCGTTAGGATTTGTCGAGCTTGCGATGAGCTTGCGTTTGGCGGCGAGAGATACGATCTGGTTTTTGGCCTCTTGACGTAAAATTTGAAAATTTGAAAAATACAAAAGCGTGCGCGGATTTGCCGCGGCTATTGCCTCCACGTCGATACCAGGCTCTAGCGGTACGTACTTAAAGCTCAAATTTAGCGCCTTTGCGTATTCGAAAACAAAGTTATCGGCGTTTATCATTTTATTGCACTTGATGAGAAGCGGCAGTTTTATGCGCTTAAAGTCGAAATTTAGCGCCGAAACTGCTTTAAAATGATAGTTTAAGTAGTCCTGATAGGTCTTTATAAATGTTTGCAGCCTTCTAAACTCCTCAAAATGCTTGATCTTTCGTACCAGCTCCTCGATCATAAACGGCTTTTGTATGTAGTCGCTCGCACCCGCTTTTATCGGGATCGAGACGGTGTCGTTGCTGATATAGGTGATGAGCAGGATGACGACGGAGTCTTTAAATTTTTGTATGATTTTTAGCGTCTCGTCGCCCGCAAACGCGCTAGAGAGCAGCACCACGTCAAAGTGTACGTCCTTGCCGCCCTCCTTTGCCCTCTGCTCAGGCTCGCTTTTCATCGCCTCCATCGCGCTCCTTGCGATCTCGCACTCGTAGCCTAGATTTTCTAGCTTTGATGCGATGCTTTGAGCTAGGTAGATTTCGTTTTCTATTATCAAAACTCTCATTTTTTTACTTTCGTCGTTTTATTTTTGCGTCCAGTCGTAAATTTTTAGACTCGCCGACGCCGTAGCGGCTATGCCCTCGCCTCGCCCCGTAAAGCCTAGCTTCTCGGTCGTCGTGGCCTTTACGTTTATGCGGCTCGGGGTCAAATTTAGCGCATTTGCGATGTTTATTTCCATCGCGGATTTAAATTTACTAAGCTTTGGCCTCTCGGCGATGACAGTAATATCGGCGTTTATCAGCTCAAAACCGACGCTTTGAACGAGCCTATATGCTTCTTTTAGTAACATAGCTGAGTCAACGCCCTTAAATTTATCGTCGGTGTCGGGGAAATGCTCGCCTATATCGCCCAGCCCAGCCGCTCCTAGCACTGCGTCTATGAGCGCGTGGATAGCTACGTCGCCGTCGGAGTGAGCCTTTAAATTTCGCTCGAAAGGGATTTTTTCGCCGCCGATTGTTACGAAACTACCCTCTTTTTTCTCTTCTTCAAAGGCATGCACGTCAAAACCGTTGCCGACGTAAATTTCGTTTGAGGGCGCGCTAAGGCCGCAAATTTTGGCTAGATCGTCTTTAAACGTGATTTTTCTAGCGTTTTCGTCGCCTTGCACGTACCAAATTTTACCGCCCGCAGCCGCTATCGCCGAACTATCGTCGGTGTAAATTTGACCTGATTCAAGCGCGCTTTTTAGCATTGCCGTACGCGAGAGCTGCGGTGTTTGGATGAGTTTAATCTGCTCTCTATCGACGGCCTGGGAGCCTAGATAAACGGTATCGGGCACCTTTAGCGCAGGCACGACGCAGTCGGCGTTTTGGATGCCGCCTATTATGCGAGAAAAAAGCTCCGCGCTAATCATCGGACGAGCGATGTCGCTAACTAAAACAAATTCGCTTTGAACGAGTTTAAGAGCGTTTTTTAGGCTCTCTTGACGCGTCGCTCCGCCTTTTACGAAGCGGTACGACGGGGCAAATTTGCTCATATATTTTTCCTCGTTTGAGGCGATGATTATCTCTTTAAAAGCGTAGTGCGAGCTTAAATTTTTAGCCGCAAAGAGCCATAGCGGATCGCCTCCGACGCGCAACCACTGCTTTTTAACGGGCATTTCAAAACGGCTGGAGCTTCCGGCTCCGAGCATTATCAGCGTAACGTCTAGCAAAATTTCTCCTTTGGCGAAGTGTTACGATATTATACAGATAAAAAGCTTGTTTTTATCTTTTTTGAGTAATATTAGAACCAAAAATTTAAGGAGCGAAATATGAAAGAATTTCGAGTCAAATTTGACTCCGCCGACAAAACTCCGACGCAGATGTACTACGCTAAAAAAGGCGTTATAACGCCCGAGATGAACTACGTAGCGCAGGCTGAAGCACTAAATCCCGAGCTCATTAGAAGCGAGGTCGCCGCGGGCAAGATGATAATCCCCGCCAACATCCATCACGAAAATTTGCTCCCGATGGCGATCGGCAGGGAGGCCAAAACCAAAATCAACGCAAATATCGGCAACTCAAGCCTAAGTAGCGATATCTGCGCCGAGCTTGAAAAGCTGCAAATTTGCCTAAAATACGGCGCCGACACGGTCATGGATTTAAGCACGGGCGGCGATTTGGATGCCATTAGAAGCGCTATAATCGCAAACTCCACCGTCCCCATAGGCACCGTGCCGATGTATCAGATCATCCACGATATAAAAGAGGTCGAAAATTTGACAGCGGATGACATCCTAAAAACGCTCGAAAAACAGGCGCGCCAGGGCGTTAGCTACTTTACTATACATGCGGGCTTTTTGCTCAAATTTATGCCGCTGGTCGCAAAGCGAAAGATGGGTATCGTTAGCCGCGGCGGCAGCTTAACTGCTAGTTGGATGATGCATCATCATAAGGAAAACCCGTTTTATGAGGCATTTGACGATATTTTAGAAATTTGCGCCGCTCACGACGTCGCGCTATCTCTTGGCGACGGGTTACGTCCGGGCTGCTTATACGACGCGACTGACGAAGCTCAGCTTAGCGAGCTACGCGTTTTAGGCGAGCTAACGCTACGCGCATGGGAGAAAAACGTACAGGTGATGATCGAGGGGCCGGGTCATATTCCTTTAAACCAAATAGAGTATAATATGAAAATCGAACGCGAGCTGTGCCACGGCGCGCCTTTTTACGTGCTAGGACCGCTGCCTACGGACATCGGCGCGGGGTATGATCACATCACTTCGGCTATCGGCGGGACGATGGCGGCCTTTTACGGAGCATCGATGCTGTGCTACGTGACGCCTAAAGAGCACCTGGGTCTACCTAACGCAAACGATGTGAGAGAAGGCATCGTAGCGCATAAGATCGCCGCTCACGCAGCCGACGTCGCGCTAGGAAAGGCAGGCGCGATAGAGCGAGATCACGCGATGAGCGACGCTAGATACGCTTTTGACTGGAACAGGCAGTTTGAGCTAAGCCCGGATCCCCAAAGAGCGCGCGAGCTACACGATGAGAGCTTGCCGCAAGAGTCGTTTAAAAAGGCAGAATTTTGCTCGATGTGTGGGCCTAAATTTTGCGCGTATAAAATTTCGAAAAATCTAACGAAGGAGAAAAATGTTAAGTAAAGAGGATGTCTTAAATAGACTAAAAGGCGTGATATATCCAGGCTTTGAGAAAGATATTGTGAGCTTTGGATTCGTAAAAAACGTCGAAATCGGCGATAAAATTTTAATCGAGGTCGAGATCGTAAGCTCAAATCCCGACGTAGCAAACGAGCTGCGAACCGACATAAAGCGCGTGATGGGCTCAAACGAGTGCGTTGTTAGTATCATCCAACCAAAAATCCCAGAAGAAAAAAGCAACACTCAAAGCGGTAAAAACATCGCTCCGCAGATCAAAAATTTCGTAATGGTAAGCTCGGGCAAAGGCGGCGTGGGTAAGAGCACTACGACGCTAAATTTAGCTATCTCGATGGCGAAGCTAGGCAAAAAAGTAGGCATCCTAGACGCCGATATCTACGGTCCAAACATCCCTAGGATGCTAGGCGAAGTAGGCACGCAGCCTCAAGTCGTCGGCAACAAGCTAAAACCGATCCTAACTCACGGCGTGGAGATGATGAGCATGGGCGTGCTAATGGAAGAAGGCATGAGCCTCATCTGGCGCGGCTCGATGATCATGAAAGCTATCGAGCAGCTGCTAAAAGACGTATTT
>CAUQMF010000010.1:0-32877 GCA_963518965.1 uncultured Campylobacter sp. | reverse complement strand
CCAAAAGATTTGTAAAAGAGCTTTTGTGTAGACAAAATATATCAAAAGGTATAATAAGCGACTGCGACAAAACCTTATCGGTAAATGATGCCACTTATGATTATTGCGATTTTTTAGGCATAAAAAAAGAGGAATTTAAAAGCTTATTTGAAGGTGACGTATACACCAGCTATCAGTTTTTTAAGGCTCAAAAAATGCTCTTGAATTTCAATACGAGCGATATCGAAAAAGCCAAAGAGTATGCATTAGGTAGGGTGCAAATAAGCGGTCAAGTAAGCGAATTTATCAATAATAAATTTAAAGAAAGATGTCTTATAGCGCTTACTTGCGGAATATTTGATATTTGGAATAAACTTCTAAAAAACAATACTGTTTTGCTCGGCAACTACCGAAAAGAGGAAGATTTTTTTATAACGCCATTGCTCAAAAAATATATAACAAAAGAGTTCAAAAAAAATAATATAAGCGTAGCCGCGCTGGGCGACTCTATGACTGATATAGATATGTTAAGCAATGCAGATAACGATTATGTAGTAGCACATCAAAAACTAAACGACTCTTTAGAAAAATACTTTACTAAGCATCAAGATAGCAATATAGTTCAGATTTTTGCAGGCGAAAAACAGTATAAAACTATGCAGTATATAAAAAACGAGCAACTAAAAATTTATGATTTGCAAAGCGAGTCAAGAGAAGACGAGCTTGGTTCTCTTATTGCAAGATGCAAAAGCGATTCCGGAGTTAACGGAGCTAACTTGAGGAAGGCTCATCAAAGAGTCGGCGAGATAATGGCTAGAAAGCTTTGTCAAGAGAGTGATAAATTTGCGGTTTTGGCTCTTATGAGGGCAGGAGTGCCGTATGCTATGGGTATAGCTGATGGACTGGAATCTGGCGGTAAAAAAGTAGCTATCTTTTTCGTAGAGAAAGATATCGACGGAAATGTGATCGAAGGTATTAAAGATAGACGAGTATTAGTTGTGGATGCCGTAGTAAATAGCGGGGAAACATTATCTAAAATTCTAAATAAGCTACCACCTGATAGCATAATAATCACAACCGTCGTACCAGAAAGCATACCGCTCAAACTATTTGAAATTTTAAAACGGAATAGACTTTTTACTGTACGAATTTCACCCAATAGATATAAGGGCGAAAAGGTGGCACGTATTAATGATGGAAAGGGTCCAGATACCGGAGATAGATTGTTTGGCACTATGGAATTATAGCGTTAGATTAGGTTTGAAATTTAAAACCAAAGCATAATGATATTCTTGCACGCCTGTCGATAATTTTTTCAGATTTAATGTAAAACTTTAACTTAAAATTTCGAATACAAATTAAGCATAAAACAATAAATTTAAGCTTTGATTCTATCATGATTGCTAATAGAAACGATGCAATTTCGCCACACGGTCTAAATTTAATAAAATCAGGCGCGGTATTTTTTCGCTAGACGCGGCAAATTTTACCTTGCGAATGAGGCGGGCTGTATGCCCCGTCGTAGTGAAGCAAGGTAAAATTTAACAAAGTATAGCGGAAAAAGACAAGCCTAAATTTAGACTTCATACCTCTCGCCAGGTTTCATTTCTATCATCTCCCACGGCAAGCCCTGCTTATTTAGCTCGTCCATGAAAGGCTTGGCATCGAAATTTTCCATGTTAAAGACGCCCTTGCCGCTCCAGATGCCCTTTGCCACCATCATCGAGCCGATCATCGCAGGCACGCCAGTCGTATAGCTCACCGCCTGTGCGCCCGTCTCGGCGTAGCAAGCCTCGTGGTCGCAGACGTTGTAGATATAGACCTGGCGCTCTTTGCCATCTTTTAAGCCGCGTATCACGCAGCCGATATTGGTCTTGCCCTTCGTGCGAGGACCTAGGCTTGCAGGGTCAGGCAGCAAGGTTTTTAGAAACTGTATCGGCACGATCTTTACGCCGTTGTGCTCGACTTCGTCGATGCGTAGCATGCCGACGTTTTCTAGACACTTCATGTGAGTTAGGTAGCTCTGTCCGAATGTCATAAAAAAGCGGATTCGTTTTAGCCCTTTGATGTTTTTTACTAAGCTTTCCAGCTCCTCGTGATAGAGCAGGTAGCTATCTTTGACGCCGACTTTCGGGTAGTCCCATTTGAACATTATCTGCATCGGTTCGGTCTCTTTCCACTCGCCGCGCTCCCAGTAGCGACCTTTTGCGCTTACTTCGCGCAGGTTAATTTCAGGGTTAAAATTCGTCGCAAACGGATATCCGTGATCGCCCGCGTTGCAGTCTAGGATGTCGATCTCGTGGATCTCGTCAAAGAGATTTTGCTGTGCGTAGGCGCAAAATACGTTCGTCACGCCCGGGTCAAAGCCAGAGCCAAGAAGCGCCATCGTGTTTGCGGCTTTAAACTCGTCGTCCTTCGCCCACTGTAGCTTGTATTCAAATTTTGCGGTGTCTGGGTGCTCGTAGTTTGCGGTGTCGATGTATGGGATGCCGGCGCGAGAGCACGCGTCCATGAGGGTTAGGTCTTGGTACGGCAGTGCGACATTTAGCAGTAGCTCGGCGCCCGTTTTTTTGATTAAATTTACGACCGCATCGGTGTCGTCCGCATCGATCTGAGCGGTGTCGATTTGTACGCCTAGGCGGTCTTTGATAAACTTAGCGATCGCGTCGCACTTGCTTTTGGTGCGGCTTGCAAGGGTGATTTTTGTAAAAACGTCCGCATTCATCGCGCATTTTACGGTCGCGACTTGGCTCACGCCGCCCGCGCCTATGATTAAGATATTTGACATTTTGGCTCCTTTAAATTTTAAATTATAATTTTATCGCTATTTCGTTTAAATTTCTATTCTTAAATTTCTCTAGCTGCAACGCTAAAATAGTTTAGTCCGCCCCATGCGTCCTTGTCGCCGACGATATAGATATACTCTTTGGCGCGCGTTAGAGCTACGTTTAGTAAATTCGGCTTTGCCGACGCCCATGCTCTTGCGCCCGCACTAGCTCCGCCTAGGATAAAGATAACGACTTTGGCTTCTTGGCCTTGCATGGTGTGGATGGTGTTTGCCCTGATTCGTATTTTGCCTTGTTTTTGCAAGGCCGCGCTTTGCTTTACGACGTCGGTAAATGGCGTTATGATTTTTATATGCTCGCTTGCATTTGCGCCGATTAGCGTTTTTAGCGATTCGTAAATTTGATCCGCCGCCGTCAGCTCATCCTCGCTGCCGTTGCCGCTCCAAACGCTCGTTTTTATATCTATCCAGCAGCTTGTCACTTTGGCGAGCGAGCTTTTATTTTTGCCTTTACCCCAGACCATAGCGCCGTCGTACGTCGTCTCGTTTGCGACGTTAAACATAGGATTATCGCAGCGTCTATGCACGATGAGCGGCGAGCCGACCCAGGTTTGACCGATGTAAGCACCTATTTTTTGAGTTTTATCCGCGCATGCTTGTAGCGAAGTTGTCACTACGTTAAACTCCCTAGACGCTCCGGTATAGCCAAGTAGCACATCGTTTAAATTTTCGGGTAGAGTTACTACCGGTTCTAGTTGCAACGGGTCACCTACTATTACCGCCGTTTTAGAGCGATATAGCGCGCCTACGGCGTTTGAGATATTTGCCTGACCCGACTCGTCTACTAGTAAAAGCCCGATATCGTTTTCGCCAAAATCGCTAAAAAACCGCCCAAAAGAGGCAAACGTCGAGCTAACGACGGGAACGACGAAAAATAGCGATTTTAAAATTTCCCTTACCTGCTCTTTCTTTTTAAATTTACCCAGCTCGCAAAACGCCGCCAAATTTGCGCCCAATTTCGCCTTTTGCGACCAGATAGCGGCTTTATGTAATTTTAGCGCTTTTATAAAGACGTTTATCCTAGCCTGCGCGACGGCGGTTTTTATGCCGTTTTCCGCCATAAAAGGCGAGCTATTTTCGCGTTCCTCTTTACTCTGCTGTGCGCTTAACGACTTTTGCGTAGAGAAATCTAGTAGAGCTAGTAGCGTATTTACGGTATTCAGCGCTTCGTTAAATTCTTTTTGCGCTAGTTTAAAATCATAGCTTTGTTTGCCGAATTTGAGTAAATTTACGAGCCCGTCGACCTTAAATTTATCGTTAAAGCTCGTTATCGCGCCTTGCGTTTTTAAAACATCGAATTCCGGGTGGTTTTGATTGATAAAAAAGTCGTTTAGGCAGTTTTCTTTAAAATCGCTTACGTTGCCGCTATTGCCTAGCGTGGCGCAGATTAGCCCCCAGGCAGGCTGCGAAATTTGGCTTTTTTGGCACTCTACTAAGGCACCCGCCGACAGCAGCCTCGTAGCCTGCACCCTAAAATAATCAAGCTCGCCCAAATACGCCTTATCTACGCTATCAAGCTTAGGCAACTCTGCGCTAATGTTTTCTACGGCTTTATTATTGCACGAGGCCACGACGATCTCAAAGCCTTTTAGCTTGGGATTTAGCGGATAAAAGTCTGGATACTGGCTACCGTCTAGCTTGACGCCGCGCTCGAAAATTTCGTCTTCTTTTAGCGTAGATAAAACCTTTGCTCGCTCCACGATCACGCCTGCAACCACGTCTTTTAAGAGCGTCGTTTTGCCCGTGCCCGGAGGCCCGTTCACGCTATAAATGCCGCCTTTTTTCTCGTTAAAAAGCTTCATTATATTATTTACGGCGATTTGTTGCGAGTAAATTAGCATATATTCGCTAGCAAACGCGCCTAGCGGGTAGTTTTTGGGTTCTAGCATCGAAAAAACGGTACCAAAATTCGCGCTATCTCTCATATCTATGCGCCCTATTTTTATATCGCTTGCGCCCGTTTCGTCAAAAATCGTTTGCAAATTTTTATTATTTAAGCCCTCATTTAGAGCCAGACTAATCTCGCCCAAATAAAAACTATTAAGCAAGTCGCTGCTACTTTTTACGCCGCTTTCTAGGCAGATATTTACGCGAAGATCGTTGCTTACTAGCGGCGAATTCAACTGCTTTTTAAACTCGCCGTGGATAAATTTTACCATTTCGCTCAGACTTCGTTCGTTTTTGCCTAGCGCTTCTATCTGGGCTTTTATGCTATCTTTTAGAGCTTCGAAATTTTTATAATCTAAATTTTGCGGTTTGCTAAAATTTGCCGTCGCCCAAGGCGCGGTGGATAAAAATACGCTATTTAAATCAACGTTAAATCCGCTATTTTCGCCGCATACGGGCTCTAATTTTTTAGTATCTTGCTCGCTAAAATCGGACTCGCTAACGAGCGTGCTTAATTTAACTTTTTCCTCTTTGTTTTTGACGGACAAATCGCCCGTAAATTTTATAAAATAAGTCGTGGCTTTTTGATTTTGACTTTGACGAAATTGGCTAGTTTGTAAATTCGGATTTTGTTTTATTATCTCGTTTGCTATCTCGTCCAGCTCGAAAATCCCGCCGTAAATTTCGATGCTTAACTTCCTTTTGTTTCCGCTTTTTGCAAGCTCCGAGACGCTTTTCATTTGCTTTAAATGATGCCAAAAATCATCGGTAAATTTATCCGGCGTAGTTTCGTAGGCGTTTTTATATTTACTTTGTTCTTTGTTTAATTTTTGTAACGTTTGCGGATTTAGATATTCGCTTAAAAGCAGATAGTGCAGAGTGTTTCGTAGCGCCACGGCCGTTCCTTTCGTATTTTTGTCGCTAAAAAACGATTTTAGCGAAGTTAATATAAATTTTCGGTTTTAACGGCTATGATAACGCGAAAATTTAAAGGGATTCCATGCGTAAAATTTTACTTTTTCGCTTGTCGATTTGATTGCTCGAAAAAGCTGCGAAATGCGATACGGCTTTGCAAGGCAAATACGGCGATTTGTTTTATTCGGAGGGTTAAATTCGGCACTATTTAGGCAAAATTCTACGGCGATAAAATAAGTCGAATTTAATCCGTAAAATAAATCTACTCCGGATCGTCGCTAAACTCGTTATCTCTAAATATTTTATAAAAATCGATAAACCAAAGCGCGAAGGCTACGGCGATGAGAGTTGCGGGCAGATGGATGTAAAATCCGCTCCAAACGTAAGCTAAAAAGCCTCTGCAAACGCCTGCGGCAATGACAAGCGCAAAGGCGATCTTGCTAAGACGCAAAAACTCAAGCTCCTGCCCGCTGTGGCGCAAACCCGCGATGTTAAAGATAAGCATAATGCTAAAAATAATGCCGTTTAGCGCGATGACGTGCAGCATGTTTGTCTCTAGCCCCAGCCCCAAAATCCCGCTCGCGCCGTAAAGGATATACGCCGCGGCCAGCAAAAGCTGCATCAGGTAGTAGTAAATCACGAAGTTATGGCGCAAAAGCTCCTTGTAGTGCCACTCTTTTAGCTTAGCTAAAATCGCGCTACCGCAGGCTATCGCAGCGAAATTTATCGCCTTGCTGCCTTCAAAAAACAGGCTAACTAACAAAAACGCGCAAACGCTAACGATTGCGATGTTTTTATAAACGAAATTTGGCACAAAGGCCGCGTCTTGCATACCTGGTTCGCGGTTTAACGCCTCCTTGCCAAGCACGACGCTAACGCGAAAAGATATAAGCAAAATCGCGATCACGTGCAGGTGAATTTGTAAATTTAAAAATCTCTCCTCGCCGCTAATCAAATAGTAAATCTCAAAGCCCAAAATACCGAGTAAAAATGCCAAAACGCCCAGCTGATCGTCGTTTCTATCAAGCCAGATCATATAGACGCAAAGCCCGGCCAGATACGCCCAAAAAAGCGCCATAAAAAAATGCGCCGCAAACAGGCTAAAAAATGCGCTAAAAAAACTCGCTGCAAAAAACGAAAACATCGCGTAGGCATGCTTTTTTAGCCCTCCGCCGAAATTCGTCCAATCAGTTAGCCCCGTTAGCAAAAATCCCGCGTACGCAAGCGCTGCGACAAGGTGCAAAAAGATAAATTTATGCCAGCTAACGAAATCTACGGGCGTAAAAAATATCGCCCCGCCTAGCACCGCGCAAACCGCGCTCGTAAGGAAAAAAATTCTCATCGGATGGGTAAAAAAGTCGTTAATCATAATAAATTTTTCCTTTAAAATTTTCGTCTATCACGCCGCTAGCGTAGGCAAAATCCCGCTGCGAAAAGGCGCGCTCAAGCTCTAGCTCGCGCTCGATCACCGCGCCCTTGCTCGCTAAAAAGCAAATTTTACTCGACATCCTAGCCGCCTCCATCCTATCGTGAGTTACCAGCACCACGCTCATGCCCTCCTCCACGCGGCGCGTGACGATGTCTATCAAGATTTCTTTCATATCATAATCAAGCCCCGAAAACGGCTCGTCCATCAGCAATAAATCAGGCTTTGTCACGATCGCCCGCACGAAAGCAACCCTTTGGCGCATGCCGCCGCTTAGCTCATCTGGGTACTTTAGCGCGTCTTTTTCCGTTAGTCCAAGTCTAGCAAAGAGCTCTAGCACGGCCTTTTCATTAGGCTCGTCCATCACGAGCAGCACGTTATCGAGCGCATTTTTCCACTCGAGCAGGCGATTTTCCTGAAAGAGATAGGTTGTTTTGTTAAATTTATTGATTATTTTACCTTTGCGCGGATCTATGAGACCCGAGATCAGGCGCAGGATCGTAGTTTTACCGCAGCCGCTCGCGCCAAATAGCGTCACCACTTCGCCCGCGCCGACCTTTAAACTAAAATCGCGCACGACCTTGTCGCGTAAAATTTCGTATTCTAAATTTTGAAGTTCCAGCATAGCAAACTACCTTTTCCACGGCATTAGCGTGATCTTTAGCGGCTCGATAACCAGATACTCAAAAAGCATAATGATAGCGATAGTAAGCACGACGTAGGCCATCACTTCGGTTGTATCTAGCATCACTCTAGCGCTCGCGATCTTAGCGCCCATGCCGTCGTTTGCGCCTAGCAGCTCGCCCATGATGACGATCTTTACGCCCATGCCCACGGCGACGCTTAGAGAGCTGATAATATGGCTGGTTAGGTGCGGAACGTATAGGTGGCGAATCTTTTTGCAAATGCCTAGTTTATACGCGTCAAACATCTCCTTTAGCTCCTCGCTAACGCTCATCATGCCGACCATCGAGCTAGCAAAGGTTAGCGGCAAAACCGTGATGATGATCGTAAAGATGGTGCTCGCGTTTCCAAACCCAAACCAAAATATAGCTAGAACGATCCAAATAATAGGCGGCATAGAAAGCAGCGTCGTGATCACAGGCTTTAAAAATGCGGCAAAGCTTCTATACGCTCCGGCAACCAGACCTAGCGTGATGCCGATAGCACAGGCCGTACCGACGCCCACTAGCGAGCGCACGAGAGTGATATTTATCTCGCTGTTTTTATAATCCGCCAAAAGCTCGTACGCCCGCACGAAAACCGCCCCAGGCGCGGGGAGTAAAAACTCCCCTCCAAGCTCGCTGCCGATCTGCCAAAGCGCGATAATAAGCGCTATCGTCGCAAGACCGCTAAAGCCGCCCCAAAGGTAGTCCGCGACCTTTAAAAACGCGCCGCGGTCTTTTTTGACGTTATCTATAAGTATCATAAAAATAGGCTCTTATCGGGCATTTTGCCGCCGAGAAGCTTTGGATTAAACTCGAAAATTTGCTCAAAAAACGCCATTACGTCGTCTTGCAGCTCATGCGCTTTTGTTACGGTCAAATTTGCCTTATCAAAAGCCCCGGCTAGCGCTGGCTCGGGCGCAGGCAGATACTCGGCGCCGATTTTAGCCGCGCTTTGTTTGTTCTCTAGGATCCATTTTAGCGCGCTTGTTAGATCGGCGTGCAGCGTTTCAAAAAGCGCGCGATTTGCCTCGTAGTAGTCCACGTTTACGATGATTCCCGCCATCGGGATGTATGGCTTGGCATTAAAGCTCTCGCCCCAAGTTTTAGGAAAATCAAGCCCGTAATGCACCGCCACGCCCGCTTTTTTACCGCGCAAAATCGTCGCCTCGCTAAGAGGCTGCGGAACGATAAGCACGTCGTAGTCCTTTTGGATAAATAGCCCCACCGCTTCAGGCGGTGTCTGGGTATACGTGATATCAAGCTTACTCGCGTCTATACCGCGTTTCTTGCAAAGCGCGCGTAGCACGAGGTCGGGCATATCGTTTTTAAACGGCATTATGATTTTTTTGCCGACGAAGTCCTCTAGCGTCTTGATACTCTCGTCCTTTATCATCGCGTTCATGACGCCAAGCGTGAGCAAATTTAACATCGCGAAATTTAAGCCCTGGTTTCGCAGGTTCGCCGCGACGTTTGAGGGCGACATAGTGACCTTGATATCGCCGCTAGCCACGCCCGCGCGCAGGACGTCCGGAGTGTTCCAGATGCGCAGTTTCACGTCGTGCGTCTTGGCTAGCTCGCCTTGCATGCTTGCTACGGCCATTATCACGCTAGGGATCGCAGGCGCGCCCCACATCGTAAAGTTTTCCTTCGCAAAAAGGCTAGGAGCCATCGTAGTCGCGCCCAGCGCCGCGCCGAGTCCTAAAAATCCTCGTCTGTTCATAACTTTCTCCTTGTATTAAGATTTTAAATTTTATTTCGTTTCGCTTTTGTTTGCGGTTAAATTTGAGCTCAAATTTGCCGCGCCGCCCGTCAATTTTTATTCGCCGTCGCCGAGTGCTTAAATTTAGCTTTGCGTTAAATTTGGGCGGCCCAGACCCGCACCGCGAAAATGCTAAATTTACTCGAGGCAAATTTGAGCTTACCTCAACTTATTTTTGATAATTATATCCAAGATTTAAATATAAAACCTTGATTTAAATCTTGATTTTTTATTGACTTGGTTCATTAAATTTAAGCTCTCAAATTTATTTTTTTCTTGGGTGGCGGAAGGGGTTTCTACTTACGGTCTGCTTGCAGCTACGAGCGAAGCGAAGTAGAGCGTCGCCTTCCTTTGCGTCGTGCTACGCACTCGCAACTGCCAGAAGCAGAGCCGCCCCCAAACCCCCACCTACTCCACTGCACGTGATATGTGGCGACACTGCTTTGCTTGCGCAAAGCGTCGCGAATTGGAATCAAATTTTACATTTTCAAGGTACGGGTCTCGACCAGCCAAATTTGCAAATTTGAAAGCAAAACGATAAGGCGAAGTATCGTGAGATGATTTTTGGGGTTGTGTAGATAAAATTTAGCGCAGGCTAGACACGTAGTCTGCCGAGCTAAATTTTATCAAACTCCGCAAAAAGCGCTCGCGAGACAAGCCGCCACTCAAATTTTAAAAGCTAGAGTGAAAGCTAACAAACACCGCCCTCCCCGGCGCACGCACCACAGGATCAGGATCTAGCGCTCCTACGTGCTCGCCGCTGATAAACTCGGCGTAATCCTTGTCAAAGATATTCGTCACGCCAAGCCTCACGCCCCAGCTGTTTTTAAACTCAAATCCGCCGTAAACGTCCATCGTCGTAAAGCTCTTTGCGGCTTCGCGCTTGTCGATGCCAAAGCCGGTAGTTTTATCGAAATCTCCCCTATTTTGCTTTGCTACGTAGCGCACCGCAGTGCCGATATTGTAGCTGCCAAAGCTCGCGTAGTCTTTGTAATCAAAGGCCAAATTTGCCTCAAACGGGCGGATCTGATAGAGCGGCCTGTCGTCTGTTTTGTTTTGTCCGTAGTTGTAAAATAACGATGTTTTTAGCCCGAAATTTCGCGCGAAATTATACTCGCCGCGCAAATTTACGCTGTAAATTCTAGCATCGACGTTGCGCGTGATGACGGCGTTTTTATTCATCGGTGCGGCCGCGGCCGAGTGGCGGCGATCGTAGATAACCAGATCCTGCGCGTCGTCTGCGATAAAGTACCCGCCCACGCTAAAGCTATCCTCGCCCTGACGCGAGCTCATGTATTCTTTATAAAATTCGCTCTTATAGGTAAAGCCCAAATTTACGCGGTTGTGACGCTCGGGCTTTAGCAGCGGGTTGCTCACCCAGCCGTTATTCATCGGGCCGTAAAGCGTGTTAAATCGCTCCATGTTGCCGGGTATGCGCTGCAAGCTCTCAAGCGCCGCGTAGTAGCTATCTAGCTCGTTTGGCGTAAAATCGTATTTTAGACTGGCGCTTAGGCCGTCTTGCTTGACGCTACCGTCAAAATCATATCCGTAAACGCTGCGGATAAGCCCTTTTACCGTCCTAAGCGGTACGGCGGGCGCAAAATAAGGCTCGTTTAGCCCCTTTAAATTTGACTTCATCCAGTCGTAGTTTAGAGCAAGGCTAAGTTTGTGAGCGTCGCTAAATTTATAACTCAGCGTATCAAAAATCCTCGTTCGTTTATTTGTCGCGTCGGCAAACCTATATCCGTTAAAAACCCAGCCGCTAGGCTGCTTTACGTACCTTTTGCCCTCGTGATTATCGTGCTGATAGCTGATACCTGCGAGATTATGAAAGTCGCCCAAGTCCGCGTCGTATTTTAGCTCGGCGTCCACGATTTTTCTATCCAGTTCGACCTTGACCGTTGGCGACGTGCTTCTTAGGCGGTAGTTATCGGCGTTTCTACTCACGTCGCGCAGCATCAACTCGAAATTTAGCGTATTTGATAGATCCTCCGCGCCGATACGAGCGTTAAATTTACCGACGTATCGCTCGGTTTTGACGGCATCCATGAGGTGGTGAGGCTGCTTGTCGTCGTCAATATTATCGTGCACGAGCGTAAATCTAAACTCGCTTAGCTCGCTAGGCACGAAACCAACGACCGCACTTTGCCCTTGTCTGGCGTAGCCGTAGTTCCACTCTCTGCCGCCGCCGTCTTTGTAGCGGTTGGCTTTAGAAAAGTTCGCGTTTAAAATCGTGTAGAAATTTGCGCCGCGGTATTTAAAAAGTCCCGAGCCGTAAAACGTCCTGCCGTAAAATCCGCCCGCGACGTGAAATTTATCCATAGAATTATCGAGCAAATCCGTCACGAAAAAATAATCATCCCTTGGCGTGCGGTCGAATTGATTTTCGGGAAACGCGCTTTGAGCGATGTTTGGCGTATAAGGCGGCGGAGGCGTAAAATCCTTTATCGGCTTTATGACGTCGGGATTTGCGCCGTTTGCAAATAGCGCCGTCGCAGCCGCAGCCAGACTGATAGCTAATCTCATCTAAAATCCTTTATGATAATTTTGATTTTTCGTATCACAATTATATAGAAAGGTATTTGAATATTTCCTGATTTTCGTTAAGATAAGATTTATCAATTTCGCGCAGTTCGGTTTGTAGTCGGCAGCAAATTTGACGTTGGCAAAGTTAAATTTGATAAACGTAAATTTTACGCACCGAGACCTGCACCTTTAAGATGCTAAATTTGATTTGATTAAATTTAGCGTTATGCATTAAATTTAATCTTTTTTGCTAAGAGGGAAGGGGCTTGAATTACACTCTGCTCTGCAGCTCTCAAAGAGTGTGCAAGCACAAGGCGAAGCGTAGCTGAAGCGCAAAAGAGCTCCCTTTTTCTTTTTTTTCGGGAGAGGAAGGGGATTCTACTTACGAAGCGTCGCTCCTTCCTCTCCCAAGCCCTCTCTAACCCCACTGCACGTGAGAAGTTGCTGCGCTACGCGCAGTTTTATCTGGTGCTACCGCACCGCAAATTTAAGTAAATTTAAATTTAGTGTTTTCAGGGTGCGGGTTTGGGTTGATAAAATTTGAAGCCAAAATTTACAAATTTGACTTCAAATTTGAACGTAAAACGATAAGGCGAAGTATCGTGAGATGATTTTGAGAGTTGTGCAGAAATTTTAAGTCAAGGCTAGACAAATAGTCTGCCGCAGACTTAAAATTTCAAATCTCTCTCAAAAGCGCTCGCGAGACAAGCCGTTAAGGATAAAAGAAACCGAGTATCTGCGTCGCCGCCTTTTCCTCTATGTATGGGATTATGTAGCTTGGCGAATAAAGATTTTGGCCGCTTTCAATCTCGAGATTCGTCCTTTGTTCGCTGCCGTTTGCGCGGATCATCACGCTGATAAAGGCTCTGTAAAGATAATAATCCGTCCTGTCGTAAAAATCGTCGTCAAACGGGTCGCCAAAAAGCATGCCAAAGCCCATACTTCGTGTGCGCCCGTAGCTGCCAAAGCCATATCCCATATTCATATACACTCGCGGGCGTTCGCGTCGCTCAAGACGCTGCAAACTTACAAAATCGCCCATTATCACGATATCGGCGCTCTTTTGATCCATGCTTTGCGTAAAGCCGTTTTGCAGTAGCTTGTTTCGCACGGTGTTTTCTAGCGTGTTTGCGTAGCCGCAGGAGTTTTTAAAGTAGACATAGACGCTGCGAGAGGCTTTTTTCGCGTCGCCGTTTGTTATAAAAATAGGTACCGTGCTTCTAGCGTAAAGCTCGGGCGTGCGCGGTTCGCCGCAACCTACGAAAAAAATCGCAAATAGCAAAATAGAGAAAATTTTTAGTTTCATTTCGCGTCTCCTTATTCAAATTTGACCGCCGCAAATTTAACGCGGACGGGTCAAATTTAGGATCAAATTTAAGCGTATTTTACTACTAAATCTTTACGTTTGAGTAAATTTATAATACCAGCTTGATCTCGTTTTCAAGAGTGGCTTTTGGAGTGAGTCCGATGAAGCGCTTTTTGAGATTGCCCTCACCGTCAAAGACGAAGATTGCGGGCACGCCCATCACGCCGCCGACTGCTTTGCTAAAATAATCAACCGAAACTTTGTCGCTAATGACGTCGTAGTCGATATGGTGCTGCTTCACCATGTCTATATCTTTATCAAATCCAAGACTCGGTCCAAATATCCCGTAAACACCAAATTTGTCCTTAAACTCGGAGTAAATTTCATTTACGATCGGAGCTTGCGCTACGCAGGCGCCGCAGGATGTGCCAAAGAAAAAGAGCATATAGGGCTTGCCGTCCGTTTTAAGCCGCCTGCCCTCGGGAAAATAGTGCGTATCGACGCCCTTTGGCGAGTTTAGGCTAATGTGGTGCTTGTCAAAGCCGCTATTTCCGCAGCCCACTATCATCGCCGCCGCAAAGACTAATAATATATATTTTTTTATCATAATTCTCCCAAATTTAAACCGTCGCAAAGGCGCTTTGACCCTTTGGCTCACTTGCTAGCCTCTCGCATGCCTCCGCGCGCTCGCCGTCGCTCACGTGGTGAATATTTTCCATCTTGCCGTGCCTTAGATAGACGATCTTATCGCCAAACTGCCCAAGATCAGGGTTGTGCGTGATGAGCAGGATCGTTTTGCCCTCGCTTCGCAACTTTTGAAATAGCTCCAAAACTACGCGTTCGTTTGCTTCATCTAGGTTGCCCGTCGGTTCGTCGGCTATCAAGATATCAGGATCGTTTATCAGGGCGCGCGCGATGCACAGACGCTGCTGCTCACCGCCGCTAAGCTGACTCGGACGGTGATCTAGTCTGTGTCCCAGTCCCACTCGCTCAAGCGCCTTTTTAGCGTCCTCTTCGTCCACGCTGCTGTGGTAGTACTGCGCTATCATCACATTTTCGACGCAGTTTAGGTAGGGGATGAGGTGAAACTGCTGAAATATCAGCCCGATCTTTTCGCGGCGAAATTTGAGCGTCTCCTCGTCGCTAAGCCTGCTAGCGTCGTCTCCGCCTAGCGTGTACGTGCCTGCGGTCGGCTCGTCCATAAGCGAGAGGATATTTACCAGCGTACTTTTGCCGCTACCGCTTGGACCCATTATGCTGACCCACTCACCGGCGTTTACGTCAAAGGTAATGCTCTCTAGCGCTTTTACTTCGCCGAATCTTTTTTCTATCCCGTTTAATCTTATCGCGTACTGCATATTATTCTCCTCTTAAAATGTCGGCCATCTTGTTTTCTAGCGCCCGTTTGATCGGATAGATCGAGGCCACGCCCGCAAAAACGAGCGAGATAACCATCGCTATCGGTATGCTCATAAATCTAAAATCGATGCTCGAATCAAAAATCGCGTAACCTAAAATTTGCGCTAAGCCGTAGCCTAAAATCGCGCCTACAAAAGCCGCCGCAAACGCCGTGACGAAAGTCTCAACGCCGAACAAATTTAACACGTTTTTCTTGCTAGCTCCTAGCGCTCTAAGCAGCGCGATCTCCCTTGAGCGCGAGAATAAAATCGCGCTTAGCGTCGTGTTTACGCACATCGAAGTAATGAGCAAAATGACGAAGCTAACAAGCGCCATCAAAAGCTTAATCTTATCCAAGATTAGACCCTCTGATTTTGAAATTTTAGCCACGGGTTTAACGGAAATTTGCCCGTCGCTAAGGCTTTTGCCAAGCTCGCTTATGTAGTCAAATTTGCCCGTTACTACGGCCTCGGCGTAGTTTAGAGTATTTGGCTCGTTTGCTATCTTTTGCGCTAAAGGTAGCGAGATGATGAGTAGCGAGTCCTCTTTATCGCCGTCTTGAACGATGCCGCGGATTTTTACCTTTTCGCCCGCGTTTGCGCCGATTTGCCTGACTTCGATCGTATCGCCGACCTTAAAGCCGCTTTGCTTGGCCAGATCGGTGCCGATTAGCGCGTTTCTCTCGTCAAAATCAAGCGTTATGCCCTGCCCCTCTTTAACCTCCAAAAACGGCTTAACCCGCGTTAGATCGCTAAATTTGACGCCCATGGCGATCGCAGTCGTTGGGCCTATGTTTACCTGCGTGAAAAGATATCCGCTCTGTCCGATTAGCTTGTCGCTTGGGATTTTGGCGATCTTTTCGTTAAATTTAGCCTCGTTTACCTCGTCGCTAACGGGGTCTGCCGGGGCGAAAATCACGTTTGCGCCGTAGCTTTTTAGCTCCTTCGTTACTTTTGAATCGATATCAAGATATACGTTTACAAAGGCTGCCGTCACGCACGCGCCAAGCAAGATAGAGACGACGATGACGCCCACTCTAGCCGCGCCAAAGCGCAGGCTTTTAAAGATAACGTTATAAAAAAAGCCCTTATTTGCGATCATATAGCACCTCCGCAGGCAAGAGTTTAACTACGCTTCTCATAGGCACGAGCGAGCCCGCGATCGAGATAAGAAGCGCAAAAGCGATACTAAGCGGAAGCACGATCCACGCGATGCCGATACCGTAGCCAAAGATACTATAAGCGATTATGTAGCTTAGCGCGTAACCCAAAAATGCTCCCAAAATGCCCGCAAAAAACGCCACGACTAGGCTTTCGCTCGCAAAAAGGGCGTAAATTTCAAAGTTGCTCGCGCCTATGGCTTTTAGAAGGCCGATCTCTTTTTTACGTCTGTAAATTTCGCTGGTCATCAGCGATGTAATGCCGATAGAAGAGACCGCCAGCGCGATGATGCTAACGATACCCATCAGGCTTTGGATTTTTTTCACGATGTTACTCTCGGCGTCGCTTACTTGCATCATCGCCTTTGCCGCTACGCCCGCGTAGTTCTCTTCTATCTGATATGCGATCGAGCTAACGTAGGCCGAGCAGTACCACATATCGTATTCGGCGCTATCTAGGTTGTCTAAATTTCGCCTGGCCTTGACGGATAGATCGTTTTCGGGGATCGTCATCGCTGAAACCTCGGCTTTTGAGTACTGCCCGGGCTTGCCTAAAAGGTCCTGGGCGAGCTTTAGCGAGGTTACGATTTTATAGCTTTCTTCGCCGGCTCCTTTTAGCACGCCCGCGATTTTTACGCTACGACCGTTTAAATTTAGCTCGCCGCCGACGCTCAAATTTCGCTTCGCGGATAAATTTTCGCCTACGAGTACGTTTTGCATATCGTCATCTTCTATCCATTTGCCATCGACCGCCCAAAAGCCAAATAGCGTTTTCACGCCCGTTTTAAACTCGGGCTCGTCGGCCACGTTTGCAAATTTATCAAACCAAGTGCCAGTGATTTGGTATTTTTCACCGCTAGCGTCTTTTACCTCGCCGTTTAAAAACGGAGCAAACGCCACGATGTTGTTTCGCCAAAAAATTTCCTTTACCTTATGCAAATCCTCTTCGTTTAGGTAGTTTTGCGATTTTAGCGGAGTGAAATTTTTACCCTCGATCTCGATAGCTAGCGCTTCGCCCTTTGGCAAGACGACGATGTTTGAGCCGTAGCCGCGTAGCTCGCTAGCGATCTGATCGCCGATTTTTAGCGTGATATTTAGCATACAAGCGATCAAAACCGTCGCCAAAAGTATGGTGATAAAGGCCATTCCTTTTTGCACCTTCGAACCGGTGATCGAGCTTTTTATGAGCCTTAGTTGCATATTTTTCATTTTAAAGTCCCGTTTATATCGACGTATTTTTCAGGGTTGGCTTCAAATTCCGCCTGAGTTTTTTCGTTTTCAAAGAAATACGTCCTGTTGTAGTATAAATAAGATTTCGAGCCGATGTTGCTTACCTTTTTACGGCTTACCGGATCTAGCACCGTTTTTTCGACGACTTTTGAGAAGTAGTTCGCGCCGCTTTGGATAGTATCTAGCGTCACGGTCACGAATTTGCCGTCAAATTCAAACGGCATAGGTATCGGGTTGCAGCCGCCCTCTTTGCCCACCGACGGCAAGAAAATGCGTACGTTGCACGAGATGCAGATGAGATCGCCGCCCTTTTTGACGTAGCCCATGTCGCCGCATATCGCGCACGCGTCAAAGACGATGATCGGCGAAGCGCGGTCGGAAAAGCGGTTTAAAAGAAAAAATCTTATCTCTCTGCCCTCGTCGTTTATGTATGCGTAGCGGTGAAGTTCATTGTCGGCTAGCTCTTGGACGTCGAATTTAAACTCGTTGTTTACGGGTTCTACGACGATAGGATCTGAGATCTCAGGCGGTTTAGATGCGTGTAGGTCGTAGTAGAGTCCGAAAATCAGAGCCGTAACGACGATAGCTATGCTGCTTTTTGAGTTTGCCGCCATGAAATTTCTAGCCGCGTTGTTAAATCTAAATTTATTTGAGCCCACGACTGATTTTACCAGCGGAGCCGGGCGTTTTTTGAAATTTATAACCGCCAAAACCAAAACCGAAAAGATAAAAAAATACTGCGCAAATGTCGTATAGTAAATGCCCTTAGCCACGAGCGAGAGCGCCCACGGATATGTAGGTATCATGCCCGCCCGCATAAACTCAAGTCCCGTGTTTGAAATAGCCTGCACTATCAAAACCGCAAGTAAAAGAAGCGAAAAAGTCCGTAAGACGTGCTTGCATAGGCACTCTTTTAAATTTGAAACGACGAAAAATAAAATCAGTAAAAGCAAAAACGCAAATATCATCAAAAATAGGCTGATGATAGACTGCGTATCAAGTAGCTCGCCGGCAAATACCGGAAAATTCGCGCTAGCGTGAGCGTACGTGAGGCCGTAGCCCGCACCGAGAGCAAAAAACGTTATCATCTTTGCAGGGTTAAATTTGATAAAAATCCAAAGCGCGCTAACTAGCAAAAATACCAAAGTAGCCGCGTCAAACACCATTTTCACGCCAGCGTCGTGAAGCGCGAGTCTAGCGATCTTAAAAACGACTATGCCTGTAGCAATACCCAAAACCGAGGGTAAAAACAGCGCTTTTAGGATCTTTTTGTCGTTGTTTAACGCTGCAAAAAGGACAAATCCCAGTAACGATGAGATAACTTGGACGAAATATATAGACATGATCAGCCCTAAAATTTAAGAATTTAAGTGAAATTTAGAGCGGGCTTAGCCGCTCTAAGCCCGAATTATTTAGCAGGCGCTCCGGTATATTGGAACTTATAAGTCGTAGTGAAAGGCTCAAACCATTTACCTACGCCGGTTTCTTTATCCGCATGGCGACCGAAGCCTTGTTTTTCAGGATTTTCTATATGAAATTTTAGCTCGTAGTTGCCCACGCCCGTATCCATTTTTAGGTTGGCTCCGTAGTGAGGACCGTCTTGAGCGACCATAGGCATAAACGTACCTTTTTTAACTTTGCCGTTATCTAGGTTTTTTAGCTCGTAATTAACTTTTAGATAAGGGATCCACTCGCCGGCCGCAAAACCGTTTTTGTTTCCCTCGATAGCGTGTATGTCGGCCTCTAGGTGGATGTCGGCTTTGCTAGGAGCTAGGTCGATGCCCTTTGGCTCCATGTCGATAGGCTCTAGATAAACGGCAGCTATCTCCATACCGTTGATTTCTACCGGATCGCCGATAGGAAACTCGCCTGCTAGGGCAACTGAAGCAGCAAGGCTGAATGCCAAAGCTGTTTTAACGAATTTGTTCATGTTCTCTCCTTTAATTGGTTTGTAAATTTATTTTTAAGCTTCGCGGCAACCCGCGAAGCCGGAAACGTCAAATTTAAGCCTCTTTGGCTTGCTTGTTTTTCATTATGATCACGCCGATGATTAGCGCCGCTACCATGATAGCCTGCGGCACTAAGCTCTCGTAATACGGATAAATGCCTAGCCACTCGATAGTCGGGAAGCCTTCGATCTTAGTCGGAACGAAAATTTTACCCTCGACGAACTCCATAAGTCCCTTGCCCACAAACACGATCGACATATAAAAGATGATCGCCGAAGTGACCAAGAAAAACGGCTTGATCGGGATTTTGATAGCAAAAATTTTAAATACGTAGTAAGTAACAAGCAAGACGACTAGCCCCACTACAAATCCCAGCGCTATCATCGAGTAACCTGCGCTATCTTTAGCGTCGAAAATCAGCGCCTGATAGAAAAGTACGGTCTCCGCGCCCTCTCTAAATACGGCTAAAAATACCGTCCACCAAAGCGCCTTAGCAGAACCGGCCGATATCGACTCGCTGACGTGACTTTGGATATATTTGCTCCATTTTTTCGCGCCTGCGTTTGAGAGTAGCCAAAAACCTACGTAAAAGAGCAGTCCCACGGCGATAAGCATTACCGCGCCCTCCATCACCTCTCTTTTTTGACCTGCAGCGCCGGCAAATATCAAATTCATAATCCACGCCATAACAAAGCTTAGCACGACCGCTACGCCAAGCGAGCTGTAAACGATACTCATGCGCTTTTCGTTGCCGGTTTTTAGCAGATACGCCACGACGGCCGCCACGATGATAAGCGCCTCAAATCCCTCGCGCAGTATGACCGTAAGCGCGTAAACAAATAGCGCCCAAGGCGAGCTGCTGCCGCTTGTTTTTTCTAGCGCGGCGTCTAAATTTGCACCTAGATTATCGGCTGCTTGCTGGAGTCTCTCGACGCTCACGCCCGCTTTCATCAGCGCGACTACTTCGCCGAAATTTCCTTCTATCTTAGTTTTTAGACCGACGTCTATCGCGCCTACTTTATTTTCCATGCCGCTACCTTCGAACTCGTCGAAGTAAATATCCTGCGCATCGCTCATAGCTTTATCTACGTCTTTTGCGGCGTAAAGTTTGATCGCATCGGCGATTTTTGCCTTTATGTTTGCAACGACGGGCGCAAAATCAGTAGCCGCGTCATCCTCGGCGCTATCAGGCAAAACTACGTTGGTAGCTAGCGAGCCCGAGTCCATAGGTAGCTTGGCGACGTTTTCGTATATCAGCGCATCAAGCTCTTCCAAATTTGACTTTAGTACGTCGGCGGCTACATCGTTGTTTATCGCTATTATCGCCGAACCCATGCGTTTTTGGATGTCGCCGTCGATACCCTGACCGCCGTCTATAAATCTACGGATAGCCTCTTCTAACTTCGTGTTGCGATATAGCTCAAATTTGGCTTTGTTGTTTATCTGCTGTTTTGCTGCGTCTTTATCGCCCTTTTCGTAAGCCGCGCCCGCAGCGCTAAGGGCTGTTTTTATGTCGTTATAAACCACTTGCCAGTGCGGCTCTATAGCGGCGATACTTGCAGGCTGAGCCGTAGCTTGGCTAGCCTCAGTAGCTTTAGCAGTCTGTGCGGCGTCTGCGTTTTTAGGATCTGAGTACTCGCCGACTAGCTTATGTCCGGTGTTTATAACCGGCAAAACCTCATCCATTTCTTTATTTAGATCGTCCATTATGGCTTGTATCTCTTCTACCGATTTTTTGGCGATGATTGCCTTGCGGATCTTGCCGAATTTAGACTCCATCGAGTAGGCTTTTTCTCTCGAAAAATTTACCCTGATTGCTGCTTCGATATTTTCAAAATGCCCAAAATAAGCATTTTGCGTAGCGGTTTTGGCTTCGTCGATCTTGCCCTCTTTATACTGCTGCATGATACTTACGAATGAATCTTTTATACTCTGTATCTCAGGCGTGTAGTCCGTATCCGCTGCATTTAGCGCAAACGGGATAAACAAAGCGAATATAAATCTCAAAATTTTAGTCATAAAAACTCCAAAAAAATATGTTTTGTGTGCGTATTCTATCATTAAAAAACTTTAGCGAAAATAAAAACGGCTATCAAGTACCTATAGTATCAACAAGCTGTTTTTTTGATTATCAAGTCTCTTTAAATTTTGATTTTAGCGAGTAGAAAAGTAACTAAATTTTAAAAATTTGGGATAATTATAGAAAAGAAATTTAGGAGCGAGATCGCTCCTAAATTTATTACGGCATCGCGACGGCTTGTCTTAGCATAACGCGCTTGCGAAATACGTTTGAAACCTCGGCCGCGTCGCCCACAAGTAGAGCGTTCGTAGCGCAAACGGCGGCGCACATCGGCACTTTGCCCTCAGACATCCTATTTTGTCCGTATAGCTCTCGCTCCTCGTGAGAGTTCGTCTCCTCCGGTCCTCCGGCGCACATAGTACATTTATCCATAGAACCCTTGACGCCAAACGCCCCGTCTCTAGGAAACTGCGGCGCGCCAAACGGACACGCATAGAGGCAGTATCCGCAGCCTATGCATTTGTTTTTATCGTGAAGCACGATACCGTCGGCTCTGATGTAAAAACAATCCACCGGACAAACCTGTTCACAAGGAGCGTCGGTGCAGTGCTGGCAAGCTATCGTAGTAGATAGCTCTTTGCCCTCTATGCCGTCAAAAAGCGTGATAACCTTGCGGCGATATAGTCCCACAGGTAGCTCATGCGCAGAGGAACAAGCGACCTGACACCCAAAGCAGCTGATACATCTGTTCGTATCTACGAAAAATTTCATTCTTGCCATCTTTATGCTCCCTCTTTACCTTGCGCATTGTTTTCGCCGTATTCGTGGAAGAAGGTCTTAAAGCCCTCTCCGTCTGCTTTTTCTATCCTGCATAGACCGGCGTTAAACTCTGAAATTTGAGTTACCGGGTCAAAGCCGTAGTTGGTTACGGTGTTAAAGCTTTCGCCTATAGTATAAGGCTTGGTGCCCTCTGGATAGCGGTCCTCCAGGCTAACGCCTTGCATAACTCCGGCGAAGTTATACGGCATACAAATTCTATCCGGAGTTACCATGTAGCTGTGGTAACAGCGGACTTTGATCTTAGTGCCTTGCGGAGAGTGTATCCACATCATGTCGCGATCTTGGATACCGTATTTTAAGGCAAGCTCAGGGTGAACGTTAGCAAACATCTCAGGCGTTATCGCCGCTAGATATTTACTGGTTCGCTCTATCATTCCGGCGCCGCTTAAATTTACTACGCGCTGCGTACTAAACACGATAGGGAATTCCTTGCTCCAGTCTTTTGCCTGCTGCTCGGTTTTAAATTTAGTCTCAACGCGGAAATTTCTAGCCTGATCGTCGAAAGTCGGATACTTTTGAACGAGATCCCAGCGCGGAGAGTGGATAGGCTCTCTATGTTTAGGGATCGGATCTAGGAATTCCCAAACGATCATTCTAGCTCTTGCGTTACCGTAAGGCACTACGCCCTTTTCACGGCATTTTTCTAGGATAAGTCCGCTATAGTCCATGCTCCAGCTAGCGCCCATCTTGGCTTTTTCCTCTTCGGTTAGCGTGATGCCTAGTACTTTTTCGATATTTTCTTTGGTTATTTGCGGATAGCCACCTTTTACCTGCGAGCCGACTAAGGTTGCATCCTCGCTAGCAAGCTGGCTAACGCCGTTATGCTCTAAGCCGAAGCGATTTCTAAATCCGCTACCGCCTTCGGTATAAGGCTTACTCATATCGTAAAGTATCGGCGTACCAGGGTGTTTAGTATCCCATGCAGGCCAAGGCTTGCCGTAGTACTCGCCTTTTACGTCGCCACCGATACCCATTAGCGTATCGGGATCGAAATTTTGCCAGTTAGCCTGATGTCTTCTAAACATCTCGGCCGTTCTACCGCCGTATCCGATCGAATTTCCTATGCGAGCGATTTCATTTGTCGCATCGTCAGGCCATACGAAGTCGTCTTTTACCTGTTTTATCTCGCGGTCCACGATGCCCATCTTCATGCCGCGGACGTATTCGTCGTAAAAGCCGAATTTTTTAGCGAATGCAAACATAACCTCTTGATCGGGCTTACTCTCGTAAAGCGGATCTACTACCTTAGTTCTCCACTGGCCGGAGCGATTCGTAGAGCTTAAGTGCCCCTCGTTTTCAAACGCGGTAGCAACCGGCAAGATATAAATTCCGTCTTTTCTATCGCTTAAAATCGCGACTTCGTTGACGAAAGGCTCAGCTACGACTAGCAAGTCAAGCTTATCTACGGCTTGTTGAATTTTAGTTAAGTGTGCCATAGAAGTTAGACCCGTTCCTTGCACCCAAAGGACGCGAAGCTTACCGCTAGTATATGTTTTTTCCTCTTTTAAGACGCCTTGCCACCATTTTGATAGCGACCAGCCCTTTTCGTTACGCCAGTTTCTATCCTCAGGATTTTGCGGATCGTGATAAAAATACTCTTCAAATACGGTATTTTTTACCGGAGCGCCGCCTTGTTTAGGCTCTTTTGTTGAAACCGCAAATCTTTTGATAAATTCGTCGTAATCAACGCCCCAACCTTTGCAGTAGTATTTCCATGCCGCGTCGGCTAAGCCGTAATACATCGGCAAGCTATCTGAAAGATTACACATATCGGTAGAGCCTTGGACGTTATCGTGACCGCGCAAGATATTACAGCCGCCGCCCGGTTTACCCATATTGCCTAAAATTAGCTGCATGATAGGCAAAATTCTCGTATTTGACGTGCCTACGGAGTGCTGAGTGATACCTAGCGCCCAGATAACCGTTCCAGGTTTATTGTGAGCCATTATGTGCGCGGCTTGCATTAGTCTATCTACAGGTACGCCCGTAACGTCCGAAGTTACCTCAGGCGTCCAGTGCTCGGCCTCTTTTCTTATTTCCTCGATGCCGTAGGTTCTATTTTCTAAAAATTCTTTATCTTCCCAGCCGTTTTTAAGAATTATGTGGATTAATCCGTAGATTAACGCCACGTCCGTTCCAGAACGATGTCTTAGATAAAGGTCTGCTTTTGCCGCAGATTTCGTAAAATTCGGATCTGCAACAATTAGCTTTGCGTTATTTCTATCTTTAGCCTGAAGGGCATGCTTCATACCGCCGACCGGATTTGCGACGGCCGAATTTGCGCCTATCATAAAGATGGCTTTCGAGTTTGCAGCCATATCTCCGCAGTGGTTAGTCATAGCGCCGTAACCCCAAGTATTCGCCACACCGGCGACTGTTGCGCTATGTCAAATGCGTGCTACGTGATCGTTGCTGTTTGTACCCCAAAACGCTGCAAATTTACGAAAATAATAACTTTGCTCGTTGTTAAATTTGGCTGAACCTAGGAAAACTACGCTATCAGGACCGTCTTCTTTACGGATTTGTAGCATCTTATCGCCGATCTCGTTTACGGCTTGCTCCCAGCTTATTCTCTCCCATTTGCCGTTTACTTTTTTCATAGGGTATTTTATGCGCTGTTTGCTCTTGGTTAAGTCGATTTGATCGATACCTTTTGAGCAGTGGCTGCCTTGAGAGATCGGGTGAAACATCGCCATATCTTGGCGAACCCATACGCCGTCTTTTACCTCGGCTTCGATACCACAGCCCGCCGAACAAATAGAACAAATAGTTCTAACTTTTTTTGAGCCTTCAAAAGGATTTTTTATCTCCTCGTTAGTTGCTTTTCTAAACGTCTCGTTTTCGCCAAACGCCATCGTGCTACCGGCACCAAGAGCGGCAAGCTTTAAAAACGAGCGCCTTGCTATACGTGAATCACTCATGGTTTTCTCCCTTAGTAAGCGATCTTATAGTAGTATTCCCACTCTTTGCTTTTTTTGTAAAGCACCTCTTTTTTGCTCGACTTGCCGACAACTACGCCGTTGTCGTCAGGAGCAAGCTCGTCGCTAGTCGGTTTTGCGATAGCTGCAGCGGCCAATACGGTTCCGCCTACCGCGCCGACCTTCAGAGATTTTTTGAGGAAATCTCGTCTTGATCCTTGCATGTTTTCTCCTTTTTATCCCAAATTTGAAATTTTTGAGACGTTTTTAGAAAGATATTGTTCAAATTTTGCATATTTCCTGGGCGTAATGCGCCTTACAGACGCATATTTTAGGATACTTGCATATTTTTAAAATATCACATGCAAATTTAGCATATTTTGAGAATAAACGAAGTAAAAATATTATATTAATTACAAAGCTTAATAAATAATTAAGAAAATATAAAATTTAGCTTAAGTTTTAATACTACATATCAAGTTATAAACGTATATTTTATTAAATTCCAGAGGTTTTGAGCCAAATTCATCAAACTTGGCTCAAATTTTTATTAAAGATTATTTTTGTAAATCGCTTAAATTTACTATATAAGGCACGGAGCGAACGCCTGCGGCAGAATATTTTTTACGTAACTCATCCATAGTTTTTACGTTTTCTTCGCTAACGGCGCCGTCTGCTACGGTATAATCGCTTGCATAATACTTTCGTAAAATTTGGATTTTATCGCTATCGGTTTTTGCGCCTGCTGCGTCTTTATATATCAAAAAGCTCTTTTGCAAAGACGAAACGCCGTGAACCGGAGTTAAAATCACGTTTACGTTACTTTCTTTTAGCGTTGCTTCTATTCTATCTAGCTCGGCTCGGCAGTACGGGCATTCAGGATCCGAAAACATCACGATAGTTGGCTTTTTGGAGTCGCTTCCCAGCGTGATGATATTTTCTTTTTTCTCGCTCTTATAGGCTTTTGAGATATTTTTCATAGCCATTTCATTTTTTATATCTTGCAGATACGATTTATGCTCTTTTAAATCTATAATGTCCGGAAAAAGCAAGTCGTCTTTAGCAAAGATAACCTCGTCTTGGCTGACTTGGCCGTTGCTTAAATTTACCGTGATCGCTTCTATGCCGCCGGCTGCGGGTTTGCGACCGGTTACGGATACCTTTACGCCCTCGCCGAGCATCTGAGAGTAAAAATCGACCACTTGCGCGTCGGTAGCGGCAAACATCGCGCAGGCCGCCGTTAGCGACAAAACTATTTTTTTCATTTCATTCCTTTTTTAAAAATTTGCGCGGATTATATTTGCTTTTTTTAAATAGATAAAAAATCACGCTTTTAAAACTCGGTCGGTGCCGTTTTTGACGATATTGGGATCCAGATCGAGTTGCTCTAGGTAGGCGATTATGTATTTTCTGCTTAAATTTAATGCCTCTTTCGCGTTCGTTACGTTTACGAATCCTTGCGCGGCGATGATAGCTTTTAGCTTGGCAAGCGCCTCGTTTAGGGCTTTTGACGTTACGAAAAGATTATGCGCGAGCCTAACCACGCGGCCGATGCCCGTTAGCTTTTTTAGCGCGTTATCGCCGCTAACTCGGTCGATCTCAAGCTCGTCGTAGATGTTATAGGGTGCCAGGGGGGCTAAATTTCCGCTTTGTAAAATCTCGTAAATTTTCTCCTCGAGTCTGATTTTTAGCTTGCTCATATCCACGCCCGTTTTGGTGTAGACGCCGTCGTTTTTGGTTATCGCGCCCGCGCCTTCTAGCTCGTCAAGCGCTTTTTGGGCGATGCTTTCACTAGCCCATGAGAGCTTTAGGCTGATGCTCGTAGCCGAAAATACCGCAAATTCGTTCTTTTCTATCATAAATTTGACCGCGCTTTTTATCCGATCGACCGCGCTTAGATCGTAGATATTTAGCGCTTTTTCATCGACGAATACGTTTGGCGTTTGTTTTGCTATCGCTACGGCCTCCTCGTGATTTAGCCCGAAGCGCTGATAGGCCGAGATGATGCCAAAGCCGTTTTTGTGCGTATCTTTTAACATCGCAAAGGCGCTCACGAAGTCCTTTTTAAGCAACGCGTTTAAAAACGAAATTTTGCTTGATTTTTTCATCGGTTCGCTCACGGCGTTTAGCACCCTGCCGCCGCCTATGACGCGACCGTTTGCGATGAGCACGAACGGCTCGTCAAATTTTAAAAACATATCCCTTTCAAATTTAAACGTCGCAAATATCCCGCCCTCTTTTTCGCTAAGAACCAGCGCCTTTGCGGGCGCGGCCTTTGCCCCGACGCAAAACGTCACGCTCTGCCCGTGCGTTAGCTCGCGCGCAAAAACGATCGCGTCTATCTCGCGAAATCCCCTAAAAAAGCCCTTTTTGCTAAGCAGTTGGCCTTTTTTTAGATCGTTTAGCTCGATCCCAGTCAAATTTAGCGCCACGCGGCTACTCACGCCTGCGTGCTCAACGAATTTATCGTGGCTCTGCACGCTTCGCACCTGCACTTCTTTGCCCGCGTCATAGTTAAACAGCTTCTCGTTTTTGCTCACGCTGCCCTCTATCACGGTGCCCGTGACCACGTTTCCGATACCTTTTAGGCTAAAAACGCGGTCGATGTAATATCTAAAAACGCCCTCTTGCTCGCGGTTAGCCGCCTTTAGCGTGAAAAGATAATTTCGCAGCTCATCAATGCTCGCGCTATCTTTAATGCTAACCAGGAAAATCTCCAAAATTTGCAGATTTTTGTAGTTTTGCGCGGCGGCGTAAATTTCGCTTTTTCGCTGCTCGATTAGCTCTGCGCTCGCTAGGTCGCATTTAGTTAGCGCGACTATGAGCGAACGAACTCCAAGGATATTTAAAACCTCCAAATGCTCCAAAGACTGCGGCATAAGCCCATCGTTTGCCGCCACGACGAAAAGGCACGCATCAAATCCGTACGCGCCGCTAATCATCGTTTTGATCAAATTTTCATGCCCAGGCACGTCGATAAATGCGATATTTTCGCCGTTTTTGCTCAAATTTGAAAAGCTAAGATCGATCGTGATCCCGCGCTTTTGCTCCTCCTCGAGTCTGTCGCCCTCAAAGCCGTTTAGTTCCTTTATCAGCGCCGTTTTGCCGTGGTCGATGTGCCCGGCCGTTCCTATTATTAAGCTCATTTTTCATCCGTTTCGTTGATTTTTTCTATCAAATTTTGCACGTCTGCGTCCAGCACGCTGCGAAGATCGAGTAAAAATTTACCCTCCTCGATGCGGCCGATCACGAGATTTTTCCTAAATTTAGCCTCGTTCGCGTTCGCGTTTCCTTTGACGGCTAGCGCGAGGCTAGGTATGCGTTTGTTTGGCATCGTGCCGCCTCCTACGAATGTCATCGTGCGCACGATTTCAAGCGGATTTTTTAGCCGCGAGTTTATGAAATTTGCCGTGTTTTCTAGCTCCTCTACGCTTTTATAGAGCTGCTTTACCGTCGTGATAAGCTCAAACTCGCGGTTTGCGTAGGCTTTGACGCTCTCGGCCAGTAGCGATATGATCACCTTATCCACGCGCAGCATTCTTAATAGCTGATTTTTCTTTAGTTTTGCGATGAGCTCGCGTTTTCCCAGGATTATGCCGCACTGCACGGAGCCAAAGAGCTTGTCGCCGCTAAAGCTAACGAGCGAGGCCTCTTTTAGATTTTTTAGATTCGGCTCGTTGCGCTCAAGACCATAAGGCAGCTCGCCGTAAAATCCGCCACCAAGATCAAAATAATCAATGAGATTTTGCTCTCTTGCCAGCGCGCTAAGACCCTGCATCGCCACATCCTCGCTAAAACCAACGATATCAAAATTTGACCTATGCACCTTTAAAATCAGCCTCGAGTTTTCGTTTATCGCGTCCTCGTAGTCACGCAGGTTGGTTTTATTGGTAGTGCCCACTTCGCGCAGGATCGCGCCCGAGTTTGCCATGACTTCGGGCACGCGAAAGCTCCCGCCGATCTCGACTAGCTCGCCTCTGCTGATGATGGCTTCGCCGCCTTTTGAAAAGGTATTTAGCACCAAAAACACGGCGCTTGCGTTGTTGTTTACTATGGCGGCGTCCTCAAATCCGAAAAGCTCCGCGAGCAGCCCGCCCACGTAGTCATAGCGGTTTGAGCGGCCGCCCTTTTCGACGCTGTACTCTAAATTTGAATACCCCGTGATCACGGGCTGGGCTCGGCGTAAAATTTCTGGATCGATCGCGCTACGGCCGAGGTTGGTGTGGATGATGACGCCGGTTGCGTTTATTAGGCTACGCAGGCTCAAATTTGACGCCTTTTCGTATCTTGCGAGCGTATTTTGGACGATCTCGCCTGGCTCGGGGCAGTTTTGCCCGCCTAAAATTTGAGCGCGAAGGCTCTCTAGCTCGCACCTAGCGACTTTGGTTAGCAAGCTAACGTCAAGCCCAGAAAATCGCTCGTTTTTTATAAATTTATCTATCTGCGGAAGTTTTCGTAGTTCGTTCAAATTCGCTCCTAGTAAATTTGTGTTACCGAGCGCGATTTTAGCATAAATTTGGATAAATCTAATCTTATTAAAAAAAATAAATATAAAAATTCAGAGCCTATTAATGCCTTTAGTATTAAAATGCGCTTAATTTTGATAACGCGCAGCGCGAGGAGAAAATCATGAAAGAATTCGGTTTTTACAACGATTATGACGAGAATTTGATGCTAAACGAGCAGATCGAGATAAACGGCGAAGGCGAGTATCTCGTCTCAAATTCGCCCAAACTAAAATCAAGCGTCGTAGCGCCTGAGATAAATTTTTATCTAAAAAACACCGCCGACTCAGTGCTAGATAAAGCCAAAAACACGCTTTTGCTTTATGAGGCAAGAGCCAGCGCCTTTGACCTAGCGCGCGACATCGACTACGAAAAACCCGTCGGCAAAAACGTCGTGATCGTTAGTAACGGCGGCCGCGAAAATTTGGCGAATTTGCTAAAGGAAAAAGGCTTTAAAACCATCGAGCTCACGCATTTTGAGATAAAATTTATCTACGGAGCAGCAGGCGAGCTAAGCGTGCTAGTGCTGCGCCCGGACGGCGAGTTTGAGGTGGACTGCGACTTTTTCCTCGTGGAAAACGCGCGCGAATACATGCTAAAGCAAAGCGGCTGCTACGAGATCGCGGGTAAAAGCGACGATGAGATCGCCTCGCTGCTAGAGGCGCAAAGCCCGAAATTTAAATTTAAAAGCCACGTCCACTACGACTCCACGATCTGCCAGTACCACGAACGCAGACACGAGATCTGCGGCAGGTGCGTCGAGGCCTGCCCTACGGTAGCGATCCTAAAAGAAGACGAAACCAAGCACCTAGTTTTCTCGCACATCGACTGCATAAACTGCGGCGGTTGCGTGAGCGTATGCCCTAGCGGCGCGCTTGATTACTCCGATATGCCGCGAAACTCTTTTGCCCAGATAGCCAAACTCTACCGCGGCAAGATCGCGCTAGTCGTGCCCGCAAAGGCAAATTTAGAAAACCTAAGCGTAAATTTACCCGCAAACGTGCTGCCTTTTGCCGTGAGCGGCGAGAGATTTTTGAGCGAGACGCATCTGCTCACTCTACTTCAAGAAAGCGGCGCACAGGTCGTGATATACGAGCAAAACATCGGCAAAGGCACCAAAGACGCGGTGGATATTTTAAACCAAATTTACGAGCTTAAATTTAACGAAAAAGCCGTCCTCGTCGCAGGGAACGAGGACAAACTAAAAAGCGCCCTATCTCAGGCCAAATTTATCGAGGGCTCGCAGCACTCCATCGCCGAGTACGCACTGCCTAAGCGCGAGATTTTCGCCAAACGCCTAGAGTGGCTTGTGGGCGATCAAAATTTAGGCTCCGTTAGCACCACCGAGCTCATCAGATACGGCCGCGTCGAGATAAATCAAGACACCTGCACGCTGTGCCTAAGCTGCGTGGGAGCGTGCAACGTCGCTGCTCTAGTCGCCGATAAAAAGACAAATTCCATCGTCTTTAACCCGAGCGTCTGCACCGCGTGCGGATACTGCGAGCTTAGCTGCGCGGAAAAAGACACGATATTTTTACGCCCCGGCAAGATCGATCTGGAGCCTAGCTTCTTTACCTTTAGCGAGCTAGCCAGAGACGAGCTTTTCGCCTGTATCGAGTGCGGCAAAGAGTTTGCGACCAAAAAGGCCGTCGAAAAGATCGCCGCGATCATGGAGCCTAAATTTAACGGCGACAAAGCCAAGCTAAAGACGCTGTACTGCTGCTCGGACTGCAAAGCCAAAGTAATGATAAAAGCGCAAATGGATCAAATGAGAGAAGAGGTTTTAAATGGATAATAACTTAACCAAGGCGCGCGCGTATTTTTACGAGTTTTTGGCCTATCCGCTGTTTTTTCACGAGCACGGCGGTAAATTTGACCGCTGGCGCGAGCAGCTAGCCTACCTAGCGACTAGTCCGGTTACGCCCCAAAGCGAGGCTGCGTTTGCAAATTTGGCTAAATTTGACTTTGAGAAATTCGCCAGAGAACAAAACGACGTGCTTTTTGACTTTTCTTACTCCAACATCCCGCTAAACGCTTCATTTTACGAGGACGGACGCGACGACGGCGCGGCTAGGTTGCGCGTGATCGAGTGCCTGAAGCTAAGCCCGTACCGCAGAGATAAGGACGCCTGCAAAGACAGCGAGGACTACGTCGGATTTATATTTTTAGCCACGGCGACCTTTTTGCGCGACGAGATAGCTGGCGCGGCAAATATCAGCAGCAAGCTATTTACGGACGTTACGAATAAATTTATCGACGAATTTATCAAATTTTTATCCGCTCACAAAAATGCCGACTTTTTCGCCTCTTACGCGGTTATCTTGCGCGATTTTATCGATCTTGAGCGCGCGGTGCTAGGCGTGGAAGCTCCTGCGGCGCCGATCGGCGAAAGCGCGGCGGTAGCCTCGATGAAAAAAGAGCCGTTTCAAAGCAAGATGCCTACGGCCAAAACAAAACTCCGCTGGGAGGAGTTCTCGCCCGTTATCTCGCAGGAATTTGACGACTAAATTCGCATTTACGGCATGACAGGTTTTAAACGAGGCTCAGCAAACGAATTGCCTCGACTTGCTTAAATTTACCCTTTAGGCGCAAGAACCGATCGCCTTTAGCCTGGCTAAATTTAGTTCAAAGGCGCTTGAGTTAAATTTAATCATTTATTTATCCAAATTTAGCGGCGACTTAGCCGCACGCGCCTTTAACGTTTATGCGGGCATAAAGGCTAAATTTAGCGCGCTTAAATTTGCGTTTATTTATTTTAATTAGCCTGCTTTCGTACGGGCGCAAAATTTACGTAAATTTGCGGATTTAAATCCGACCGCAAAAATACATACGGCGCAAATTTAAAACACCCTGCACAAAACCTAGTTTTTTGTCTTAATTTTATCGCTTCAGCCGTTCTTTTTAGCTCGCTCGAGAAAATTTATAAATCCAAAAAGCACCAAGCTAAGCACGACCAAAATCACGCTCAAAATGAGCGCGCGGCCGTTTTCGCCGTCGTAAACCGCATTATAGATCGCTAGCGAAACGGTGTCGGTTTTGCCCACGATATTTCCGCCTAGCATCAGCGTGATACCGACCTCGCCAAGACCGCGAGCTAGAGCCAAAACGAGCGCCGAAACGACGCTTTTAAAGACGTTTGGGATGAGGATAAAAACGGCGATCTCAAAGCGATTTTTGCCTAGGCTTTGACCTGCTTCGATTAGGCTTTTAGGCAGGCTTTCAAGCGCACTTTGAACGGGTTTTACAAACAGCGGCAAGCCTACCAAAAACGAAGCGATAACGAGGGCTAAAAAGCTAAAAACGATCTGCAAATTTAACGCCTTGCCGATCACGCCGTTTCGCCCCAAGACGTAAAGTAGCAAAAATCCCGTAGCAATCGGCGGAAAAATGAGCGGAAACATCACGGCCGCCTCTAAGACGGCCTTAAATTTACCGCGGTAAAACGCCAAAAAATAAGCCGCGCCAAGCCCTAAAAATAAGAGCAGTACAAAAGTAACGGCAAGCGTTTTGGCGCTTAAAAGCAGCGGGTGAACGAGCCAGGTAAGTT
>CAUQMF010000009.1:0-35187 GCA_963518965.1 uncultured Campylobacter sp. | reverse complement strand
CGCAGTATTTTTTCGCTAGACAAGGCAGAATTTAAATTTTAAGCGTAGGCTAGACATATAGTCTGCCGAGCTTAAAATTTAAATTTCAACGCCGTATAGCGAGAAAAGACGAGCCGTTTAAATTTTAAAATTTAACGCTAGCAGTCAGCATAAACTGCCTCGCATACCCCGGCTGTATCGGTATGATATTAGCCTGCGTGCCGGTCGACGAGGACGTATAGTAGAGCTTGTCGGTCAAATTTTTGACGTTAAACGAGAAATTCGTCTCGTAGCCTGCGATCTTGGTATCGTAGCTGATAAATGCGTCGTAAACGACCGCGTCATCCATCTTAAAGCCCGTTCCTGCAGGCACGGCCGGTAGATTCGTCCTCATGTAGTAGGTGTACCATGAGCCAAAATACCTCGCTCCGCCGCCGATCCTTAGGCCTTTTGCGCCTAGGTGGCTAAAGTCGTAGTTGGCAAAGAGGCTGGCTTGGTGCTTAGGCGTGGCTTCTAGCGGTTTGCCCACTAGCACGGCAAATGCGCCGCTATCCTTGCGCACCTCGGTTTTAGTGTATGCGTAGCTAGCGCCCACGCTTAGTCCTTGCGTCACGCGGCCGTTAAAGTCAAACTCAAATCCTCTCGAGCGCGCTTCGCCCACGGGAGTGCTAACGCTATTTACGGTGCGCATGATGTTTTTCTTGTCGATGTTAAAGACCGCCGCGCTAGCCGTTATGCTATCGTTTTGAAATTTAGTTCCCAGCTCTATGCTTTTGCCTTCTTCGGGCTTTATGTCGCCGATGTCGTCGCCGCTGATCGCCATTTGCGGATTAAAGCTCTGCGCGTAGTTGGCGTAAACCGACCACTCCGGCGTTAGCATGTATAAAAGCCCCGTCTGCCACGTAAATTTGCCGTCTTGCTGATCGGTGGTGTTTGGTCCGCTGGTCGTGCCGCGCGCGACTTGGTCGTAGTATTCGTATCTAACGCCCAGAGAATAGATCAAATTTTCGGTCAAATTTATACTATCTTGCGCGTAAAATCCGATCGTTCTTAGCTTTTGATACTGGATACCGGAGGCTCGGTCGGACGGATAGGCGACCGTGCCGTAGACCGGACTGTAGATATTTATCGGGAAGTTTCTGTGCGTCGTGCCGGAGCTGTAGCTGTTTAGCGCGCCGGGTCTATAGCGGTAGTACTCCTTGGCGTCGATACCAAATAGCAAGTTATGCTCTATCTCGCCCGTTTGCACGTAACCGTTTAAATTTAACGACCCCGCGTGCGTGCGGTGGATAAATCCTTCATACGCCTCGTTTCGTCTAGCCGCAACGCCCGTGTTTAAATTTACGTTCATTAGCCTGATGTGACCGTATTCGTGCTTGGAGCGCGAATACGCGTAAGCGCCGCGCAGTAGCCAGTCCTCGCCGATATTTTTTTCAAAATTTACGTCTACGGTGTCGAGTCTGGTTTTTAGTTTATTAAACGGCTCGTCAAGGCGTCTTTTCTTATCTATCGGCAGTAGCTTGCCCGTGCTTGGCACCAGATACATACCGCGGTCGATCGGATCGGTCGAGCGCGTGTGCGTATAGGCTAAATTTATGCGGTAATCATCGCCTTTATAAGAAAGAGAGGGCGCAAAGAGGACGTTTTTATATTCGCCAAACTCCCTCCAGTAGTCTTTTTGCATCATATCAAATATAAATCTATACGCAAAGCCGCTATCAGCGATCGGTCCCGTGGCGTCAAAGCCCGCGTTCCAGTAGGCATGGTTGCCGATACCGGCCCAAATTTCGTTTGAGAAGTCGTATTTTGGTTTTTTAGTGACCATATTTATGATGCCGCCGGGCTCTTGCGCGCCGTAGAGCAGGCTAGCCGGGCCTTTTAGCACCTCGACGCTTTCTACGGTTTTGTTAAAGCTATGCATGACGCTAGCGGGTACGCCGTTTCGCATGATCGAGCCGTCGCGTCCGCCGCCAAAGCCTCGCTTAATGATCGAGTCAAAGATACCGCCCGTGGTGTTTCCGTAGCTAACGCCGCTCACGTTTTGAAGGCTTTCGGCTAGAGTCTCGGGTTTTTTATCTTTTAACTGCTGCTGGGTTACGACGTTTACCGTCTGCGGGATCTCTAAAATAGGCGTATTTGTTTTGCCTACTTCGCTGGTTTTGGCGCGGTATCCGTCGTCCGCGCTCTCGCTAATCTCGACGCCTTGCAATGCTACGTCGGCGGCGAAAATTTGAGTTAAAAGCAGCGACGAGGCCGCTAAACTTAGGCTAAATTTGTTCATTTATTTTTTCTCCGTTTTAAAATGTATTATCATTATATTATTCTTGCGCTTAAATTTCGGTCGCATTTTAGGCTATAATTTCGGCTATGAAATACGCAAATTTAAAACAAATACAATCTTTTCTAGGCAAATTTAAAAAAATAACCGCAATCAGACGCGCGGGCGATATGGCGATATTTATAGAATTTGACGGCGAGCTCGGACTATTTTTCGACCTTAGCAAATCTGACTCCGCGATCTACGCAAATCCTGATTTTCTAAATGTAAAAGAGTACAAAGCGCCCTTTGACGTCGCGCTTAAAAAGAGGTTTTGGGGGGCTAAAATTTTAAATTTAAGCGTGCCCGAGGGAAATAGAATTTTAAAGCTGGAGTGCGAATTCCAAGGCTCGTATAAGAGTTTAGCCTCGAGCCTGTTTTTGGAGTTTACGGGGCGATTTACCAACGCTATCATTACGGACGAAAAGGGCGTCATCGTCGAGGCTTTGCGCCATATAGATAATAATTTTCGCGTGATAAAACCGGGGCGCGAGCTGCTAGAGCTGCCGCCGGCAGTGATAAAAGAGCGCCAGACGCCGCCGATAACGGATTTTGAGCGGTATTTTAGCGAGGAATTTAAGCGCGTAAATAACGCAAAGCTAGAAAATCTGCGCGCTGTAAAATCGGCCGCGATAGAGCGAAAAATGCAAAATTTAAGTGAGATTTTATCGGGGCTTGAAAACGAAGCGGATCTAAATGCGCAAAGCGAAATTTTAAGCAAAAACGCGGGGCTGATCTTATCAAATTTGCACGCGTTAAGAGACTACGAGCGCGAGGTAACGCTAAATGATTTCGAGCGAGGCGAGGTGAGGCTCGTGCTGGACGATAGCCCAAAAATCGCCGCAAACGCGATGTTTGCCAAAGCAAAAAGGCTAAAACAAAAGGCGGCGGGTCTAACGATAGAGCGGCAAAATTTGACCGAAAAGCTGGAGTTTTTATCAAATTTACAAACGCTCGTAAATGAAGCGAAAAGCGCCGAAGAGCTTGAAATCTTAGCGCCTAAAAAAGCCCGCGCCGCAAAGCAAAAAGAGCAAAATCAAAACGTCGAGGATTTTTACGTCGAGGGTTATAAAATCAGCATCGGACGCAACGAAAAAGGCAACGTCTGGCTGCTAAAAAACTCAAAAAAAGACGACGTCTGGATGCATCTAAAAGACCTGCCGTCCGCGCACGTCATCATCAAAACCGCAAAAAGCGCTCCCAGCGAGGAAATTTTGAGATTTGCGGCGAAAATTTGCGTAAATTTTAGCGTCAAAGGCGGCGGGACGTACGAGGTTGATTTTACCAAACGTAACAACGTCAAAATTACGAGCGGCGCAAATGTAAATTATATTAATTTTAAGACGATATTAGTAACAAAGCACGACTAAAAACAGGAGGCGAAAATGGCTGTAACACCCCTTGGCAATACGATTTTTATCAATCAAAACGTAAACATGGTCTCAAACAAGGTCGCCGACGTCCAAAATAGATTTGACCTGCAAAACCTCGCCGCCGCATCGCTAGCAAGCGACGAAAAACAAGAGGTCTCCGAGGTGCGCCCGACCGAGGAAACCTACAAAATCGACCCCAAAAACGAGCACGAAAAGCAAAAGGGTAGGCAGGAGCAGGGCGAGCTCGCCTCGGAGCAAAACGACAAAAACTCCGACTCTGACGGTGATGAAAACTCGGAGGATCATGTCGCGGCTAACGACTTCCCGCAGGCGTCGCCCGTATTTCAGCACCTTGATCTTAAAATTTAATCTTTCTCGCTCAAATTTGACTGGCCATTTTGCTGCTCGGCGGTCAAATTTGGTTTTATCCGCTAAATTTGATCCGCTGTTTTAGTAAAAGCAAAACTCGGCGCAGGTTGTCAAATTTATGCCAAGTTTGCCGCCATGCTCGGTAAAATTTGGCAAAAATTGTCAAATTTGTTGCCCGTTTCAAGCAAAAATAAATTATCAAATTTAACTACCGATTAAAGCGAGCGTGCAAGCGCAAATTTGCCTCAAATTTCGGCGCTTTTAAGCGAAAATTTTATACAATTATTACTCAAAAAAGGAAAAATCATGAAAATGCGTATAATCACCGGCGTCGCGCTATTTGCGGCGGTTTTGGTCATCTTTTTCGTCGATAGTTATCTGTTAAATTTCGCTATTTTAGGCTTCGTGCTTTACACGGCCTTTGGCGAAGCGCAGAAGCTCTACGGCCTGCAAGGCGGCTCTCTTGCTCTCATAGCGGTTATTTTTTACCTACTCACGCCCTTTTCAAACCCCGTATTTATCGCTATTTTAGCGGTCTTGCTCGTGGTTAGTTTTCTCGCGCATTTTAAGAGCAAAAATCTAACGCCCGCGCTGCCGTTTTTGTATCCGATGACGCCGATTTTTCTCATCTGGATGCTTTATTCGCTCTACGGCGTGGGCTACTTGGCGTGGCTGATTTTAACGATCGTGGCGTGCGATAGCGGGGCTTTTTTCGTCGGCAAATTTTGCGGCAAACACGCCTTTAGCGAGACTTCGCCTAATAAAACCTGGGAAGGCGTCGCGGGCGGTATCGCCGTAGCTACGGTCTTTGGCGCGGGTTTTGGCTGGGTGCTAACCGACAGCTTTTGGCATAGCCTCATCACGGCGTTTTTGGTTGCGGTTTTTGGCGTTTGGGGTGATCTTTTCGAGAGCTACTTAAAGCGCCGCGCGGGCGTCAAAGATAGCGGCACGCTACTACCGGGCCACGGCGGTATGCTTGACCGCGTCGACGGGTATCTTTTCGGCGTCGCGGCGATGCTCTGGACGCTATCGTGGTAGTGCTGGGCTCGACGGGCTCGATCGGGACGAATACCCTAAATCTAGCCCGTAAATTCGGCCTTGGCGTCGAGGCGCTGAGCTGCGCGTCAAACTACGAGCTTTTAAACGAGCAAATCGCCGAATTTAAGCCTAAATTCGTCTGTATCGCCGAGCCTAAATTTGCTAAATTTGTAAAGCACAAACGCGTTTTTGCCGGCGCACAGGGCATCTGCGATATGCTAAAAGAGTGCGAGAGCGAGCGCGTTGTAAACTCTCTAGTCGGCTTTGCTGGGCTGGCTCCGAGCTTAACCGCGCAAAAGCTAGGCAAAAAGCTGGCGCTTGCGAACAAAGAAAGCCTTGTCGCGGGCGGCAAATTTTTAGACAGGGGCGCGATAGATCCGATAGATAGCGAGCATTTCGGGCTTAAATTTTTGCTTGCGAACAAAACCCCGGTCGCTAGGCTCGTCATCACGGCCTCGGGCGGCGCCTTTTACAAAACCCCGCTAAAAGCCCTAAAAGACGCCCGCGCCGCAGACGCGCTAAAACACCCGAACTGGAGCATGGGCGCAAAGATCACGATCGACAGCGCGACGATGGCGAACAAGCTTTTTGAGGTGCTGGAAGCCTTTTGGCTCTACGGCGTGCGGGATATCGAGGCGCTCATCGAGCGCACGTCCACGGTGCACGCGCTGGTGGAGTTTGCCGACGGCTCGACCACGGCGCATCTATCCAAAACCGATATGATTTTAGCCATCGCGCACGCGATTTTGGGCGAGGATGGTGCGCTAAAATTGAACGCCGCCGATGTGCAAATCGTGCCGAATTTGGACCTAAAAACATTGAAAAATATAAAATTCGGCGAGATAAATTTGAAAAAATATCCCATCTTTTCGCTAAAAGACCAAGCTTTGCAAAACCCGGATCTTGGCGTCGCTATCAACGCCGCAAACGAGGTTGCGGTGTATAAATTTTTGCGCGGCGAGTGCGGATTTTTGGACATCTCGCGAACGGTTTTAGCTGCTGCAAATAGGTTTGAAAACGAGAAGATAGAGAGCGAGGGTAAGATCTTTGAGGTAGATTCAGAAGTTAGAGCGTGGGCGGAAAAGTCGCTGAAATAGCGGCTCGTCTTTTGAGCGCTTTTATAGAAACCCCGCCTGCGGCGTCGCTACGCTGGTTTTGAATGAGCTAGAAATTTTCTCCCTCGATGAACTAAATGTTCTATCTTCGGTCGAGAATTTCGTCGCAACATTCAAATCCATCTCAAAATACTTCGCCTTATCGTTTTACGCCTAAATTTGAAGTCAAATTTGCAAATTTGAGTCGCCGAGACCCGAATCTTGAAAATGTCAAATTTGATTCGGCCAGGTTTGATGCTGCTCTGCTTTCCTATCAAGGGGGAAGGGGCTTGAATTGCGAAGTCGCTCCCTTCCCCCTTGACAATCCCCCATCCCCTACGACGCTTTTAAAGTGGCGACACTGCTTTGCCTTGCAGGCAAAGCGCCGCGGGTTTGAAAGCAAATTTTAAAAATTTTTATTTAAATTTAACCAATCCAAATTTAGCATCTTAAAGGTGCTGGTCTGGGTGCGTAAATTTAAAATTTGCTCGAAAAATTTGCTTAAAACGGCGCATTTTCGTCGCCGTAATCGTCACCGATATGTTATAATTTCACGAATTTTAAAATCGCTTTGTGTTTAAAATTGGCCGCAAAACAAGACAAATGCCGTAAATTTTAAGAATCAAAAAATAAGCCGCAAGATAAAAAGAGGAAAATATGGAAAAATACGAAGGCTACAATCTCAGGCTACGCGACACTCTGGTCGGCGTGCAGTTTTTATTCGTCGCGTTTGGCGCGCTAGTACTCGTGCCGATTTTAACGGGGCTTGATACGTCCGTGGCGCTGTTTACGGCAGGCATCGGCACGCTGCTGTTTCAGCTCGTCACGCGCAAAAACGTTCCACCGATCTTTCTCGCGTCTAGCTTTGCGTTCATCGCGCCGCTAAGCTTTGGCGTGAAAGAGTGGGGCATCGCTGCGACGATGGGCGGAGTGATCGCGGCGGGGCTTTTTTACGTGGCTTTGAGCTTGCTTATTAGGCTCAAAGGCGAGGGATTTTTGCACAAAATTTTACCGCCCGTGGTTGTGGGCCCCGTCATCATGACGATCGGCCTCATCCTCTCGCCCGCGGCCGTAAATATGGTCATGGGCAAGGGCAAAGAGACGCTCTATACGCAGGGGCAGTCGCTTACCATCGCGCTCATCTCGCTTTCGGCGGTTATCGTCATCATGATGTTTGGTCGCGGTATGCTGCGCCTAGTGCCGATACTTTGCGGCATCGCGGCTGGATACTGCGCGTCGCTGTTTGTCGGGATCGTGGATTTTACGCCGATTCTAAACGCGCCGTGGTTTGCGCTGCCAAATTTCACCGCGCCGGTTTTCAAGCTCGAAGCCGTGATCTACATGGTGCCTATCGCGATCGCCCCTGCGATCGAGCACATCGGCGATATGCTTGCCATCAGCAACGTCACGAAGGAAAATTTCCTAAAAAACCCGGGACTTAAAAGCACGCTGCTTGGCGACGGACTCGCGACGTCGCTAGCTGGTTGCTTTGGCGGACCGCCGAATACCACCTACTCCGAGGTTACGGGCGCGGTCAGCATCACGAAAGCCTACAATCCCGCCATCATGACCTTTGCCGCGCTTGCGGCGATCTTGCTAGCCTTCGTGGGCAAGCTCGGCGCCGCGCTCTCCACGATCCCCGCTCCCGTCATCGGCGGCATTATGTTGTTGCTTTTTGGTATCATCGCGAGCGTGGGCATGGAGACTCTCATAAAAAACAGCGTGGATCTAGCCGAGCCGCGCAATATGATCATCGTCGCGCTCATCTTCGTCTGCGCGATCGGCGGCATGGTGCTGGATTTTGGCGCGATGAGTTTTAGCGGCGTGGGACTTGGCGCGCTCATCGGTATCACGCTAAATTTGGTTCTGCCAAAGACCAAGCATTTTGACGGGTACTAAGTAAAATTCGCGCGGAGCGTGAGTGGTTTCGCGCGGTTGAGTGTAAATTTAGGCCGAGAGGATGTTTGCCGTTTGGTAGCCAGGCTTAAATTTACAATCGCGCCAAATTCGCTTAGCTTGAAGCCTGACGCGAGTTTAAATTTTCACCCCTCTTTCGTTTTTAGGCGAAAAATTTGCTACAATTACCGCAAAAAAATAAAAAGGCTATATTAATGAAAAGCTTAATCATCGTGGAATCTCCCGCCAAAGCCAAAACGATAAAAAACTTTCTTGGGCCAGGCTACGACGTCATCGCATCAAAAGGCCATATCAGGGACCTGCCAAAGACGGCATTTGGCATCAAGATCGAGGGCGAAAAATTTACGCCCGAGTATAGGATCAGCGCCGATCACTCCGCGGTCGTCAAAGAGATCAAAGAGCTCGCAAAAAGCGCCGACCAAATCTACCTCGCGACCGATGAGGACCGCGAAGGAGAGGCCATCGCCTACCACATCGCCGCAGCCATCGGCAAAAAGCCGGGGAGCCTGCCTCGCATCGTGTTTCACGAGATAACCAAAAGCGCCATCGAAGCCGCTTTAAAAAACCCGCGCACGATAAATATGGATAGCGTAAACGCGCAGCAAGCACGCCGCCTGTTAGACCGAATCGTTGGCTACAAGCTCTCGCCGCTGTTAAATTTAAAAATCCAAAAAGGGCTAAGCGCAGGACGCGTACAAAGCGCCGCTCTAAAAATCATCGTAGACCGCGAGCGCGAGATTCGCGACTTTAAACCGATCGAATACCACAGTATAGACGCCGTTTTCAAAAAAGACCTCGACGCTGAGCTAGTTAAATTTGAAGCGCAAAAGATAGAAAAGCTAACTATAACAAACGGCGACCGAGCCAAATTTATCGTGGAAAATCTAAAAAGCGATAAATTTAGCGTCCGCGAGATCGAAGCCAAAGAGCGCAAAACCGAGCCCGCGCCGCCTTTTATGACCTCGACGCTACAACAAAGCGCGAGCAACCGCCTAGGCTTTAGTCCGAAAAAAACGATGATGATCGCGCAAAATTTATACGAGGGCGTGCAGACGCATCAGGGCTTCATGGGCGCGATAACCTACATGAGAACGGACAGCCTAAATCTCGCCAAAGAGGCCGTCGCTGCCGCGCGCGAGACGATAGAAAAAGAGTACGGCGAACGCTACCTGCCCGCTAAGGCTAAAATTTACGCCACCAAAAGCAAAGGCGCGCAAGAAGCCCACGAGGCGATCCGCCCGACAAATCTTAGCTTCACGCCCGCCATCGCCGCGCAATATCTCGAAAAAGACGCACTGCGCCTCTACACGCTCATCTACAACCGCTTTTTAGCCTGCCAGATGAGCGCTAGCATTAGCCAGACGCAAAACGTATTCGTCGCGGGAGCAAAAGGCGAGTTTAAGATAAGCGGCCGCAAGGTGCTGTTTGACGGCTTTTACCGCGTTTACGGCGATATGGATAAGGATAAAATTTTGCCCGACCTAAAAATCGGCGACGAAATGAGTCTGCAAAGCATAAAAAGCTCACAGCACTTCACCGAGCCGCCGTCTCGCTACTCGGAGGCTGGACTCGTTAAAAAGCTAGAAAGCCTAGGCATCGGGCGCCCTAGCACCTACGCGCCGACCATCTCGCTACTGACCTCTCGCGACTACGTCAAAGTCGAGAAAAAGCAGCTCGTGCCAAACGAGATCGCCTTTACGATGATGGGCGTTTTGGAGGAGCATTTTAGCGATATCGTAGATAGCGAATTTACCTCAAATATGGAAGAAAAGCTCGACCACGTCGCCGAAGACAAAGCCGACTGGCAAAAGCTTTTGAGCGATTTTTATCATCCGTTTATAGATAAAATTTCAGCTGGCAAAACAGGCATAAAAAGCCAAAAGGTCGCCACTCCGATCGGCGAAAAATGCCCCGAGTGCGGCGGCGAACTGCTACTGCGAAAAGGGCGCTACGGCGAGTTTATCGCGTGCGGAAATTTCCCTAAGTGCAAATACTCGCGCAATATCGCCAAGGCAGAACAAGGCGCGCAGGAAGGCGAAGTTGCGGCAAAGCCGAAAAAAGAGCTAAAAAAGATCGACGTACCGTGTCCAAAATGCGGCGGCGACGTCGTGGAGAGATTTAGCCGCAGGGGTAAATTTTACGGCTGCGCAAACTATCCCAAATGCGACTTCGTCTCAAACTACGAGCCGGTCGCGCAAAAATGCGACGAATGCGGCGGCGATATGATCAAAAAAGAGCTCAAAAAGGGGACGTTTCACGAGTGCGTGAAGTGTAAGAAAAAGGTACAAATCGCGGAGTAATAGTGACGGCTTGTCTTTTTGGTTTATACTTCGTTGCTTTAAAATTCGGCTCGGTCATTACCCGCACGGTAACTCCCGTCGCCAAATTTTAAAGCGCCTCGTCTAAACGCAAAAATACGTCGCCTTATCGATTTTCGCTCAGATTTGAAACTAATCTATAATTTGTAAATTTGACCGCCAAATTTACAAGGCGAAGTATTTTGAGATGGATTTGAATGTTGTGCGGAAATTTTCGTCCCAAGGCTAGACAGATAGTCTGCCGCAGGGCGAAAATTTCAAACTCATTCAAAGACGCTCAAAAGACGAGCCGCAAAAAAAGGAATAATCTAATGAAAACTATTATGTTGTGTGCTATTTGTTCGGTCAGCTCCGGCAACTGCTCCGAAGACTGTGGCTACTGTACTCAAAGTGCAGGTATAAACGCCGATATCGAAAAATACAAAATGAAAACCGCCGAGCAAGTAGTCGCAGAGGCCAAGATCGCGGCGGCAAACCACGCGCTGGGCTTTTGCCTCGTCACTAGCGGCGCAAGGCTCACGGACAAAAAGACCGAAGAGATCGCCCGCCTCGCGCGCGCCGTAAATAAAGAAGTTCCAAACCTCATGCTGATCGCTTGCAACGGCATGGCGACGCTACCGCAGCTAAAAGAGCTAAAAAGCGCGGGCGTGTTTAGCTACAATCACAACCTTGAGACCTCGCGCGAGTTTTTCCCGCAAATTTGCTCGACGCATAGCTGGGACGAGCGCTGGCAGACCAACATCCACGCCAAAGAAGCAGGGCTGATGCTCTGCACTGGCGGCATTTACGGGCTTGGCGAGAGCCAGGCGGATCGCGCAAGCTTGCAAGCTAGCCTTGCGAAGCTTGATCCGTTTTCTAGCCCGATAAATTTCTTTATCCCAAACGATGCGCTGCGCGTCAAACGGCCACCTATGGGAGCGGACGAAGCCCTACGGATCATCGATGACACCGTTGCTGCACTGCCTAACGCTCGCGTGATGATAGCAGGCGGTCGCGAGAAAATTTTAGGCGAACGCCAATACGAAATCTTTGATCACGGCGTATCCGCCGTCGTCATCGGCGACTACCTCACGACAAAGGGCGAGGTCGCCAGCCGCGATATCGCCGAGTTTAAAGCGCGCGGATTTAACTTCGCAACGCTTTGCCACTGATGCAAAATTTGCTCTTAATCGGGTGCGGCGGATTTTTGGGGTCGGTTTGTAGAGCTGTTTTAAGCGGCGCGGTCGCTAAATTTTGCCCCGATTTTCCGCTTGCTACTCTTTGCGTCAATGCCCTCGGTAGCTTTTTGATCGGCGTACTACTCTCGTTAAATTTGAGCGAAAATTTAAGGCTCTTTCTAGTTGTCGGCGCGCTCGGCGGCTTTACGACGTTTTCGACATTTAGCTATGAGACGGTGCGCCTTTTTAGCTCGGGACAAAATTTAGCCGCATTTTTAAACGCGTTTTTTAGCGTTTCTGTTTGCCTCGGGTTTTGTTATCTAGGCACCGTTATTCGCTGAAAATCTAAATTTTACGCACCGAGACCCGTACTTTTAAAGTGCTAAATTTGGCGTTGCAATATTATAAAGGGCTTGTGATTTAAATCGCGCTCTGCATACAGTTGCGAGCGTTTTGGCTTGTCTAATCTGCGCTGCGCTCGATTTTTCGAGGGTTTTCCCGTTAAATTTAAAATTTTTGTAATTTTTTTTTCTTTTCCCCTAAAGTTTTTTTGATTTCGTCCGATATAGTTTTTGAACGACAAGAAGTCGTAACTAAACTTAAAAGGATTTACAATGAGTTTTCGTATTAACACGAATGTAAACGCTCTAAACACACACGCAAACGCAGTCGGTAACAACCGCAACCTTTCTCTTTCTTTGGGTAAACTTAGCTCAGGTTTGAGAATCCAAACTGCAGCAGATGACGCTTCCGGTCTTGCTATCGCCGATAGCCTTCGCTCTCAAGCCAGCGCGCTTGGTCAAGCTATCAACAACGGTAACGATGCTATCGGTATCATCCAAGTAGCCGATAAAGCTATGGACGAGCAGCTAAAAATTCTTGATACTATCAAGGTAAAAGCTACCCAATCAGCCCAGGACGGTCAAACAAGCGATTCTCGTCAAGCTTTGCAAGCCGATATCGTTCGCCTAATGGAAGAGCTAGATAACATCGGTAATACTACGTCTTTCAACGGTCAGCAGCTACTAAACGGAACATTCTCTAACAAAGAATTCCAAATCGGCGCTTACTCAAACCAAACCGTTAAGGCTTCTATCGGCGCTACTACGTCAGATAAGATCGGTCTAACGAGATTTGAGAGCTCAAAACTATTAACGCTTGCGAATGCTCTTTCTAAAGCTTCTTTAAACGTCGTCGATATGAAATTTTTAAACGTAGACGGCGTAAACGATGTTGGTGTAGCTAAAGCTAATATAGGATTTGGCTTAGGTCAAGGTATAGGCGCACTAGCTGAAAACATCAATAAAGTAGCGAATAAAACGGGCGTTAGAGCTACGTTTGACGTAACTTGGAGAGGTACGGCATCAGTAGCGATACCGGGAGGACTTATCAAGAGCCTTTCTATCAACGGCGTAAAAATAGGCGACCTTGACGTAAAAGCAAACGACAGTAACGGCGCTCTAGTAAACGCTATCAATAAAGTAAAAGACCAAACCGGCGTAGAGGCTTCGGTAGACGCAGAAACCGGAACTATGGTCTTAACTAGCCGCGACGGCCGAGGCATACAAGTAAAAGGCGGCGACCTTTCAAAAGGTCTAGGTAAGGGAACGGCTGCGTTAACCAAAGGTTTCGTAGGTCGTTTGAATCTAGTTCGCTTGGATGGACGCGATATAAAAATCGGCGGAACTACTAAACTTAATCTAAGTAAGGATGCATTTTCTGCAGACGGCGGCCAGCAACAGTCTGTTTCTCTAAGAGACGTTCGCGGCCAAATAGATAAGAAATTAGCTACGGCCATGGGCTTTTCAAGAATGAGCAAGGAGCTAAGCGTAAATCAATCAGCGGGCGTTATGACCTTGCGCGGCGCTATGGCTGTTATGGATATCGCAGAATCTGCTCAAAAAACACTTGACCAGATCCGCTCTGACCTAGGTTCTGTTCAAAATCAGCTTGTTGCAACCGTAAATAACATCACGGTTACTCAAGTAAACGTAAAATCAGCCGAATCTCAAATCAGAGACGTTGATTTTGCTAGCGAGAGCGCAAACTTCTCTAAGTTTAACATCCTTGCTCAGTCAGGAAGTTATGCTATGAGCCAAGCTAACTCTGTTCAGCAAAATGTCTTGAGACTACTCCAGTAGTCGAAAGCATTTCTACGCGAAGCGGGGGCAACCCCGCGTAGCGCGTAGCTGGAAAACGTAAATTTTTCTGCTTTTAGCGGGATTTATCCCGCGTAGCATAAATTTATACGAGTCCCTAGCCTAACAAATTTACTTACGGCTAGGGGCTTTGCTTGCGATTTTGGGTTAAGATAGCCTTAATCAAATCTCTTCAAATAAGTTTGTCTAAAGGCGAGAGCCTTTTTTAAAAGTGAATTTTAGCCGAGTGTGCGCTCGGCTATTTTACTCTCGGTATCTGCCGTAAATTTCAAAGCCCAAATCCTAAAATTTAATCCAAAGCAGTCTTCTTAATTGGCGCAAATTTATCAAACCGTAACGAAGCTTAAGCTATAATCGCGCATTTTTAGAAAGGATAAATTTGCAAACCGACGGACTAAGTATTCTTATCGTTCTAGCTCTTATCGTTTTTTCATCGCCGTATTTTTCTAAAATTTTACGCATCCCTATCGCGCCCGTGGAGATTATTTTAGGCGCGCTCGCAGGATACCTAGGCCTCATAGGTCATAATGAAATGTTTAAAATCGTGAGCGAAGTCGGATTTTTTTACCTGATGTTTTTGGCGGGCACAGAGGTTGATTTAAAGATATTTTTTACCACCGATAAGAAAATTTTAAAGCTCGGACTCTTATATATCGCCATTCTTTACGCGCTTTCAGCGTTTACTACCTTCGCGTTTAATATCGACAAGCTATTTATCTTGATAATTCCTTTGATGAGCGTGGGGATGATTTTTACGCTTTTTAAAGAGTACGGCAAGGATAAAGATTGGCTAAATTTAGGCATGCTCGTAGGCTCCATCGGAGAGGTTGTTAGCATCGCCGCGCTTACCTTCGTCGGTGCGTATATGAAATTTGGCGCCGGTAGCGAGCTTGCGCTCACGACGCTATATCTAGGCGGCTTTTTGGCACTTAGCGCGGGCGCGTTTAAGGCGCTAAACGTACTATTTTGGTGGTATCCGCAGCTGCGCGTCATCTTGATGCCTCACTACGATAATGCCGAAAAAGATATTCGTTTGTGCATGGCGCTGTTTTTTAGCATCATCGCACTTATGCTCTATCTAAATTTAGAGATCGCATTTGGCGCTTTTGTAGCAGGAACCTTTATAGCGACCTTTTTTGATCATAAAAAAGACCTACCGCATAAGCTTGCGAGTTTCGGCTTTGGATTTTTGGTGCCGACTTTTTTCGTTCATATCGGTTCGACGTTTAAGTTAAATGCTATTTTTATAGACGGAGTGGTTAGGGATGCGCTACTAATCGTAACAGTTATGACTTTGTTTAGAGCCGTGAGCGCGAGCGTGTTTTTAAATTTGATAGGTTTTCGTAAGACCCTTCTTTACGCGCTTTCGCACTCAATGCCCCTAACGCTTCTCATCGCAGTTGCTACCATAGCCTACAAATCAGGCGGCATAAATGAAAATTTTTACTTCTCTTTCATACTAGCGAGCCTAACTCAGGCTATAATAGTAACGATTTGTATCAAAATCCTAATGAGCTACGAAAATAAAAATTTGCAAAAGGAGCTAAAATGAGCGATACGGTTACGCTAACAGACAACAGAAACGGCAAAAGCTACGACTTTCCGATACTGCACGGTACGATGGGGCCCGACGTCATCGACATCTCGACCTTTTTTAGCGATACGGGGATGTTTACGTTTGACCGCGGATATACCTCGACGGCGATGTGCCGCTCTAGCATCACTTATATCGACGGGCTAAAAGGCGAGCTGATGTACCGCGGCTACGACATCGCGTATCTAGCGGAGAACAAAACCTTCATCGACGTGGCGTATCTGCTGCTAAATAAAGAGCTACCGAATAAAAAGCAATACGACGAATTTAAACTCGAGCTTAAAAAACGCAGCTTCATCCACGAGGGTATGATGAAAATTTTCGACGCTTTCCCGGATAAGGCGCATCCGATGGCGATCTTGCAGGCGGCGGTCTCGGCGCTTTCTGCGTTTTACTTTGATCACTTAAACATGGATAAGCCCGAGGAGTACCACGAGATGGCGATGCGAATAATCGCCAAAATCCCGACTATTGCGGCGTTTTCTTATAGATTTTCGCGCGGCCTGCCGATCATTTATCCAAATTTAGACCGCGGCTTTACGGAAAATTTCCTCTACATGATGAGGAGCTACCCGTACGAGCACGTAAATTTGCGCCCGATCGAGGTCAAGGCTCTCGATACGGTCTTTATGCTGCACGCCGATCACGAGCAAAACGCCTCCACGACGACCGTTCGCACCGTAGGCTCGACGCACGCGCACCCGTATGCATGTATCGCCGCTGGTATAGGCGCGCTATGGGGCTGGGCTCACGGGGGTGCAAACGAAGGCGTCATCCGTCAGCTAGAGCAGATCGGCTCAGTAGAAAACGTCGATAAATACATCGCCCGCGCCAAGGACAAAAACGATCCGTTTAGGCTGATGGGGTTCGGTCACCGCGTGTATAAAAATTTCGATCCGCGCGCTAAAGTGCTAAAATCTATGTGCGACCGGCTATTTGACGAGATCGGCATAAACACCGAGCTTCTAAAAATCGCCAAAAAGATCGAGGAGATCGCGCTAAACGACGAGTATTTCATCTCGCGCAACCTCTACCCGAACGTCGATTTTTACTCTGGGCTGATTTTAAAAGCCCTTAGCATACCAAACGATATGTTTGCGGTTATTTTCGTCATCGGCAGGATCCCAGGCTGGATCAGTCAGTGGATAGAGCTAAAAGAGCAGGAGAGTATAAAGATCGTAAGGCCGAGGCAGCTGTACGTGGGCGAGACGAACAGGACGCCGAAATAATTTTAAATTTGGCGGCTTGTCTTTTTCCTTTATACTTCGTTGGAAACTTCGCCGAAGCTCGGTTACGTATTTCATATACGCGCCCTCGCTCGGCCCATTTCTACCTCGTCTAAAGAAAAAATACGGCGCCTTAACTCTTTAAGCTAAGGTAAAATTTATATTTTCAAGGTGTAGGTCTGGGCGAGCGGAATTTGAAACCTGAATTTACAAATTTGACTCGAATTTGAATATAAAATAATAAGGCGAAGTATTTTGAGATGATTTTTGGGGTTGTGCAGCGAAAATTTTGCGTAGGCTAGACATATAGTCTGCCGAGCAAAATTTTAGCAAACTCCACAAAAAGCACTCAAAAGACGAACCTTTTTAAAAGAAACCAAAATGCAAAATTTACTAAACCTAGCCAAGCTTGCGGCTCTAAAAGCAGGCGACGAGATAATGAAATTTTACGCCCACAAGGGCTTTGACGACGAGATTTTAGCGGCTCGCTCGACTTTACCCGAAAGCGCATGTAGCCAAAACTGCCAGGATTTCGAAGTGAATTTAAAAACCGATCATTCGCCCGTGACCTCGGCCGATCTCGCGGCAAACGCTGCGATATTTGAAACGCTAAAAAGCTTGCAGATCCAAATTTGCTCGGAGGAAAAGATTTTGGGCGAGTCCGCGCGGACGTTTTGGCTCATCGATCCGCTAGACGGCACGAAGGATTTTATCGAGGGTAGCGGCGAGTTTTGCGTCTGCATCGCGCTCATAGAGGACGCACGCCCGGTTCTTGGCGTCATCTACGTGCCCGTTACCGGCGAAATTTATAGTGCGGCAAAAGGCGAACGAACGCAAAAAGAACTTTATAAAAACGGTGCGTTTATCCCGCAAACTCTAGCCGCAAAAGAGCATGCGCCGCAAACGATAATCAGCGGCAAACGCGGCAAAAACGTAACGGCCGGCAAGCTCGCAAGCGCCCTAAATTTGGACATCGCGCGACTAAGCTCGGCGATCAAATACTGCCGCATCGCCGAAAATCTCGCGGGCGCTTACATGCGCTACTCGCCAAGCTCTATCTGGGACAACGCCGCGGGCGAGATGATCGCTGCGGGCGCGGGCGCAAAGATGATCGATCTAGCGACGCTCAAAGCCCCGATCTACGACGCCGCCTCGCTAAAAAATAACAAATTTATCGTCATCTCAAAGGATTTTTTAGCTCGCGAGGATGAAATTCTACGAGCGATAAAAGAGCTAAATTTATAAACTAAAAGGCAACTCGCCGCATTACAAATTTAAGCGTCTCGCGCAAATAAAATTTGACGATAGAAGTCGCCGAATTTGAGCTAAAAAGCGAATTTCGTCGTCGCAAAACCGCCTTAGCCTCTTTCTTGTTTTTGATAGAGGCGACCCCTGCGCAAACGGCGCTCGGCGAAAATTGCTTAATCGGGGTCTAAAATTAGGCAAATTTATGTCGTTGCCGACCGCATTTACGGGATGATTAAATTTATATTTATTTTTACCGCCGAATTTTAGCTAAATCTAAATTTGGGCGCAGGCGAGCCGGTTTTTATCGCGGTAAATAAACCGACTTGCAAACAGGCTTGATTTTAAATTTGCTTGGCGCGAGACGAAGCTTATGCCGCGTCTGTTTAATAGCGCGATTTAAGGCTAGGTTAAAGCACAGGCGGATAAATTTAGGTTGATTTTGGATAAAATTAGGCAAATTTAACCTCTAAACAGTCTGAAGTTCAAAGGAAAATCTTTGCTAAAAACCGTCGAAATGCTGCTTGGCGTCATTTTCCAGGCTAGAGCTTTATTTATCCTTTTTTACTTTTGCGCCTTCGTTACTTTTGCGCCCATGGCGTCTATCTTGGGCGCGAAGACCGGCCAAATGACGTTTTCTGCGCTATTTAACCCGCTCATGATACTATCTTGCGCATTGCTTGCCGTTTATATCGGCTTTAGGGTCGTAGCATATAAAAATCACGGCATAGATTGCAAAATGGACGCCGTATTTTTCATCTCTTTGAGCTGGATATTTTTTATGCTGTTTTGCTTGGCGGCGTTTTTTGCGACCGTTTTATTTTTGGAGGATTTTAGAGGCTTGCCGCCGCGAGAATTTTGCTCGCTGCTTTTAGTTACGGCGATTTTTGCGGCATGGCGCACGCTTAAGAGCTCGGAATACAAATTAAGCGTATTTTACGAGCGAAAAGTCGGCGCAAATATAAGCATAGACAAAATCTTAATTTATTCAGTCTTAGCGTTTGCGGCGATCGTCGCGGTAGCGTTTTTGATAAAGCGATTTTGAGGCTTAAATTTGACGCTTGCTACCAAATTTGCTTGCGAAATGCCGCGCCTAGTTTAATGCGATTTGTTTTTGCCGCCGTTTGAGCCGGGCAGGCAAATTGTGTTTGGGCGCTAATAGACGGTTGCAGCCTGTTTTTGGATGTGGATAAATTTAGTTTTTGGCGTCGCGACAAATCAGGCTTTAACCGGTTTGCTCCATAACGTGCAAAGTCTGGTTTTAAATTTACGGAGATTTCGTAGGCGCGCTTTTTCTGCGACCGACCGTCCGCTCAAAACCCGCGTCTTTACACTGCACAGAGGCTAAATTTACGTAAATTTGACGACAATGGCAGCCAAATTTACGACCGAAACTCAAATTTACACTGCACAGAGGCTAAATTTACGTAAATTTGACGACAATGGCAGCCAAATTTACGACCGAAACTCAAATTTTGCCGCGCCGTTTTAAAACTAAATCTAAATCCTCGTTAGCTCGCTTCTAGGACTCGCCTGCAAATCAAGCCCCGCAAACTCGCCGCGCAGGTATTTTTCGCGTCCGGCGCGCGCGATCATCGCGGCGTTATCGGAGCAAAACTCCAGCGGCGCACAGATGAGCTCGCAGCCGTATTTATCGCATAGAGCCTTTAGGCGGGAGCGCAGATTTAGATTCGCGCTAGCTCCGCCCACGACGCCAAAACGCTCAAATTTACGCTGGGCAAATATCTTTTCTAGCTTGTTTAAGATATGCTTGCAAGCGGTATTTTCAAAGGCAAAACAGATATCGGCGATCTCCTGCGCGCCCAGATTTCCGCTTTCAGCGAGCTTTTCCGTTTCGACGCGAACCTGATTTTTGAGCCCCGAGAAGCTATACGCCGTGCGCGCATCGCCAAGCAGCGGCACGGTAAATTTAAACCTCTCGCGCCCGCTCTTTGCCGCCTTTTCGACCGCTACGCCGCCCGGATACCCAAGCCCCAGCATCTTTGCGACCTTGTCAAAGCTCTCGCCGAAGCTATCGTCCATCGTGGCAGCCAGCACGCCGACAGCCCCGTCCGCGCCGATATCTAGCACCATAGTGTGCCCGCCGCTAACTAGCAGCACGCCCGCGGGCAGCCGCGCCTCCTGCGACAAAAATAGCGAATACACGTGCCCCGCGAGATGATTTACGGCGATTAGCGGCACGCGCAGCGACGAGGCGAGCGCCTTTGCCATCGCGACTCCGCCCACTAGGCTCACGGAGAGTCCGGGCTCGTTCGTGACGGCGACGGCTTTTACACGCGGTAACTCCGCCTTGATCTGCTCTAAAATTTTAGGTAGCGCGGCCGTATGCAAGCGCGCGGCTAGCTCCGGTACCACTCCACCAAATGCGCAGTGCTCGGCGTCTTGCGAGATTTTTTTGTGAAATTTTAGCTCCAAGGTCTCGATGTCGAGCAGAGCAACCGAGCTGTCGTCGCAGCTGCTTTCTATACCCAAAATCAGCCCGCCCGCACTGCCGTGTTGTAAATTTTCGCTCATTTTATTGATTTTCCTTTTTTAGCGCATTTTACCGCTTTTTGCTTTCGCGGTTATAAATTCGGCCTGCTTCTTCGCAAAGGCGGCAAAATACGCACGCAAATCGCCTGACGTAAATTTGCAACAAAAACCGAATTTGAATAATCTTGAATCCAAATTTTACTCACCGAGACCCGCATCTTTAAGATGCCAAATTTGGTATTGCGAGTTAGATTTCTTTGCGTAAAAAAAATGGGGGGGGGGTGGAGCTTGAATTGCGCTCTGCTAGCAGTTGCGAGGCAAAGCGTCGCAAATTTAAATTTACGTTTTTGCGATGCGGGTCTCGACGACTCAAATTTATAAATTTAATGTCAAATTTGAGCTTAAAGCGATAAGGCGAAGTATCGTGAGATGATTTTAAATGTTTTGAAGTAAATTTCGTCCCAAGACTAGACATATAGTCTGTCGCAGGGCGAAATTTACGTTCTGCTTACAGTTGCGAGTGCAGCGAAGCAAAAATCATTTAAAAGCACTCACGAGACGAGCCGCAAAAGGCTAAATTTTCAGCCCGTTTTCGTACCAATCTATCTTCCTGGTCAAATACATAACAAGCGCTATCACCGCAAATATCATCACGCTGCCCATCAAAAGCGCGTAGTCCTCAGACTGCAAGATGCCGTAGAGCAAGCAGTAGCTAACCGCATGCACGAGCGCGATAAATACGCCCCATTTGCGCGCCCGAAAGATCGCCGAGCCGTAGAAAAGTATCGTCGCGCAGACGGCTGCGGCCGCGATGAGGTAGCTGGCCAGAAAGCTAATGTGCTCGGAAAACGATAGTACGAGCAGGTAAAATAGCACGTCGGCGACTCCGATGAGCAGGTACTGGATCGGATGGATGCGGACGCGGCTGTAAATTTCGCACAAAAATATCGCCAAAAACGGCACCGCCAGAAACAAGATCGCGTAGGTCACGCAGCGCGCGATGAGCGAGTAGTTGTTTACAGGGCTGATGAAGCTAGCCTCGACGCCCTCAAACCGTATATCGCGTCCGCCGTTCATGATCCACGCCTGCGGGACGCCGGTGCTAAGGCCTGAGATCTCCCACTGCGCGTTAAAGCCGCTGCTAGTAACTTCGCGCGATTTAGGCAGCCAGCCGCCGCTAAAAGACGGCGAGCTCCACGAGGATTTTACGTCAAATTTATTATCCTGCCCGACGGGAACGAAGCTCGCGCTCTGTCCGCCTTGCATAGATAGCGTGCCCGCTAGCTCAAAGCCGCCGTTTGCTAAATTTGCGGGTAGCTTGTAGTGGACGCTTTGGGCAAAGGGCGAGTATTTAGGCGGCGCAAAAGACTGCGCGATATCCTGCCCGTTTGCTTTTAACGCGGGAAACGCGGTAAAGGTCTTTTTGTTACCCACGCCTAAAATCAGCGTCGCCTCGCTTAGTAAAACGTCGCTTTCCGCGATATTTAGCTGCTCGAAATTTAGCGGGGCAAATTTGGCTTTTAGCGCGACTTCGCCGTTAAAAACGGGCACGCTAAAGATACCGCGCTTTAGATACTGTGGATTTAGCTCGGTCGATAGCTCATAAGACTGCGGCGCTATCATGATTTGCTCGGTAGTCTGCGATACCGTAGGTACGCCGTTTTCGTTATAGACGGCCGCTTGTTTTTTGTACGGCACCGAGATCAAAACGCCTTCGATCCTAAGCTCGCCGCCAACCGGCTGCATGATGGACTCCTCGGCGGTGCGCTTGACGTAGGCGCGGTCAGAGATCATCGAGCTGATGAAACCTAGCGGGATAAGTAGCAGCAAAAGCAAGACGAAAATGATGACTGGCTTCGTCCAAAATCCGCCTCTGACGCTATCCATGATTTTGTTTTCCATTGGATTTCCTTTTGATTTTTTTCACTGCGATTTTAGCTAGAAATCGTAATAAATCGGTAAAGGAGCCTGAATTTTCGGCTAAATTTCGGATTAAATTTAATGCCTAAAATCTGCGGCTAAATTTACGCGAATAAAATTAGCCGCTAAATTTAGCCTAGCTTGCCGGTAGTTGCGCCTATCGCAAAACTTACGAGGCAGGCCGCCCCGTAAATTTGCCTAGTCTTTTTTGCCTTTGTTCAGCGATTTTAGCTTGGCGTCGGTGTCATCCGTTAGCATCGTAAAGATTTCGTTCGTCAAATTTTGCGTTAAAGCCTTGGCTTCTTTCATCGTATTTATCGAAAATTCGTTTAGTAGCTTGTTTGCTTTGGCTTTGTCTTTTTTGTAGAGCTTGACGTATTCGTCTTCAATTTTAGACTGTTTGACCGCGAGCGCGTCCTCAAACTCCTTGTAGGCCTTTTTCACGACCGGCGAATACTTATCGTAATCCATCATCACGAGAGTTTGTAGCTTTCTATACGCCCAATAAATCGACTCGTCGTCGGCCTTATAGGAGCCCTTGTCGTAGCCGTCGATAAATTTGTCGAGCCCGTAGTAATACGGCAAATAAACGCTAAGATCAGACATACCCAGCGCCACGTAGGTCACTCTACCGATCTCTTGCGGTAGCCACGGGCGTACCTGCATCACGTGCGACTCGTAGGTTCTAAAGACGCTCACGGCGCGGTAGATGTTTTTTTGATTTTCGTCTTTGCTCGCGTAGTTATCGTACGGCGTGCCGTCGTAATGGGATCTAAGTGCGTTTTTTAGATCCTGTACGCTTAGCTTTTTGGCCGGTTTTAAAAATACCGGATAGTTGCCGCCGTCAAGAGTCTGCTTGTCTTTTAGCTCGGGGTTAAACATCTGCTGCACCCAGCAAACGCGCGGATAGTTGTAGGTCATATCCCTCTCGTCGTCTCTGGTGTAGGCCTTGGTAAACTGAAATTCGCCGTCTTTCGCCGGATCGTAGGTGCCGTTATCCTTGGCAAATTTGATCAAATTCTTTGATCCCATAAAATTTGGATCGTTTTCTTTGTAGTTTTGTAGTCTGCCCTGATTTGCGGAGACGAAGTATTCGTCTTTTGGTAGTTTAGCCGCCATCCAGTGATGACCCGTGCCCGTTTCAAAGTACCAAAGCTCGTTTTTATCCACGAACACTACGCCAAAACCCTCTCCCGCGCCTGTAGTTTCCACGATCTCGCCGAGCAGCTTCACGCCCTCGGCTGCGCTTTTCATGCGAGGCAGCAAGACGTCCGGGATATCGTCCTCCGTGATGCCGGTAGCTTCGTTATACGGATCGATTTTTAGCAGGTCGTCTTTAGCATATATGGTCTCGGTGCCGCTGATACCGACGCCCGCGTCATTGTAGCCGACAGCGCCGTGAAGCCTAGTATGGGAGTTTGCTATCGTCGTGTATCTCATACCCTCTTTTGGCAGCGGATATGTAAAATCATTTGCCCCGTCATGCGCTTTTGAGCTGTGGACGCCTTTTTGATTGGTTTTTTTCGGATGTATCAAAAACACCTGCGCCTTTATCGCCTTGCTATCGGCACTCCTGGCTATCAACATAGAGCCGTCGTCAGAGGCCCCTCTCCAACCAAAATAGTCGTGCAAGCTAGCGCGTTTGCGCAAAACATCGTGCTTAATACCGTCGCAGGGGCGAGAAACTTCATCTTCATCGTTACTCCTTGATTTGAGATAATAAATCTAAGTAAAATTATAGGACTAAAAATATTAATTAAATCTAAAATTTAAGCTATTTTCAAGATTGTATTGTAAATTTGTTTTGTATTTTGACGCGCGCACCTTCAAATTTAAATTTATTAAAGGAATTTTGGGTATAATCCCACTCTTACGCGTAAGGCGTAAAAGAAATTTTAAAAGGATTAGTATGCCTAAGATGAAGACAGTTCGCGGCGCTGCTAAACGTTTTAAAGTGGGCAAAAACAAGATCAAAAGAGGCTCTGCTTTTAGAAGCCACATTTTGACTAAAAAATCTCGCAACCGCAAGAGAGATTTACGCTCGCCTCAGTACGTAGACAGCACAAACGTCGCAAGCGTCAAAGCGATGCTCGGAATTTAAGTTTTTGACGAAAAGTCATTCCAAACTCCCCCAAATTTGGGGCAAGACTCACTCAGTGAGCGCCGATTTGTAAAGGATAAATATGGCAAGAGTAAAAACAGGCGTAGTTAGAAGAAGACGCCATAAAAAAGTTTTAAAACTAGCTAGAGGTTTTTTCAGCGCTAGACACAAACACTTTAGAAAAGCTAAAGAGCAATTAGAAAGAAGTTTGGTCTATGCATACCGCGACAGACGCCGCAAGAAACGCGACTTCCGCCGCTTGTGGATAGTGCGCATAAATGCTGCGTGCCGCCTAAACGACATTAGCTATTCGCGCTTTATCGCAGGACTTAAAAAAGCAAATATCGAGCTTGATAGAAAAATCTTAGCCGATCTAGCTATGAATGACGCAAAAGCTTTCAGCGAGCTAGCTTCAAAAGCAAAGGCTGCTTTATAATACCAAGGGGCGGTTCCCGCTCCTTTTTCTTTGATTATTTATTTTAATTAAATTTGATCGTTCACCCCCCCCAAAAAAAAAATCACAATAAAACAAATTCCGCTCCAAATTTTAATTTTTGTTTTTCGTTTTTTCCGATAAAATACCGCCTCAAATTTAAGGAGCAAAAATGGATATACAAAAACTAAATCAAAACCTAAACAAACTCAACAAATTTTTATTTATTATCTTAGGCATCGCCGTCGCGATCTGGATCGGCGTAGAAGTTTTTATAGGCAGTAAAGTAGAATACGCAAAAGAACAAATGAAAGAAAATCTATGCGAAGCATCAAATGTAAAAGAGATGCTGGCGCGACTAAATTCAGATCTTCCGAGAAAACTAGACGAGATAAATACGCTCGAGAAAATCGTCTGCGAAAACCGCCGTTTTGTTTATCATTATGCGCTTGGTAAAGGGCTAGAAATGGATGAAAACGCGTTAAATGATAAAGATATCGCCGAGCTAAAAGAGGAGCAAACAAAGGAACTCAAAAAAGAATTTTGCGAGGATACGCGGTTAAAGGCTGTACGCGAGATAGCTGACGGCGTGGATTTTGTCTATTTTTTGGGCGCTAAAGAGTTGATTCGAGTAAAGCTCGAAAGCAAGGATTGCGAGTAAATTTAGCTGCTTTGCCCAAAATCCTGCAAAAGCTATTAAAAAAGCTAGGTCAAATTTATGCTTTAAAAGCGGTCGATTTTAAAGACGAGTAGAGTCAGCATACGTTTAGCCGCTAAATAGGACTGAAATTAGTGTCGTCGCCCGCCCGCCCGTATTTTAAAAATGTTTAGTTAAAATTTATATTTAGATTAAGATGTATTTTATAGCCGCGTGCTATCATACGCTCCGATGCGCTAATCAACCTAAAAAACGAAATAAAGGGTAAAAATGAAACGCTGGAGCAAGCTTCAAAAACAGTTTTACGAACTCGTGGACGAGGGCATCGATTTTCAGGTACACTGCACGGTTTATAGGATGCAAAGCAGTCGCGGCGGCACGGATTTGCCGCGATATTTTATCACGCTTGCGGGCGAGATTATTTTTGATTACCCGAAGGATTTCGCGCTAAAAGACGGCCGCATAAAAAGCCTAGCACAGGGCGGCGCTCCTCTAGCGAAATTTTATCCGTATGATAGCGGCATAAGCGACATCGGCGAGCTTATCCGCGAATATATCGACACGCCCAAAGATGAGCTGTTTAAAAAGCATTTTGATGCCGATGAATGGGGGCTTGCAAATATCCTAAAGGCCGCCGACAAACGCATCGGCAAAAGGAGGCTGCAAATTTTAGCCAAAAATAAGAAAAATGAAGCAATGCAAAAGGTCGTGCAAGCTAGGCTAAACTCTGCAGCAGATAGCAAAATGCCCGAATTTAAACGAGAAATTTAAAGGAAAATCATGACTCCGTGCGATATATTTTTAAACGGCTGCAATGAGATCGCGGCGAATTTTGCGGACTTTAAACCCACGCAAAAAGGGCAAAAAATAAGCAAAAAAAGCGCCGATAAGGACGTTTGGTTTGAGATTTATTTTCAGTCAAGCATGCATAATTACGAGAGTAGCGTGGAGATCCTGCCGCACGTCGCGATCTACTGCAAAAGCCTAAAAAAATTGATGCAAGAGGAGCTACCCTACGCGACTGATCTAGTGTTTGCCAAGCAGCTGGGCTATCTCACGCCGCACAAACAGTTTCGCGACTGGCAGCTCGCAGGTGCCGGCTTTGAGCCTAGCGTGTGCGAGATTAGCGCAGCTATCAAGGACTACACGCTGCCTATTTTTGAGCTGTTTGAGGATAAACGAAAGGCAGTGGAGTTTATGATGCGGCACGGAACTAAATTTAATCCGAATTTAAAAGATACCGATTTATATCCGATTTTTTTCATGTTTTATTTCGGCGATAGGGACGCTGCGGAGGCGTTTTTTAACGTATTTTTAAACGACTGCTCTTTTAGAGGCAGATTTTACAAGCTTTACGATAAATTTGCCGGCACCTCGCAGGGATTTGACGCAAAATCTTTTGAGAGCGACGCTGCGGTAAAATTTGCATTTTTAAAAGGGCTTAAAATTTTAAATCACTGAAATTTTAATCGCAACTTTTAACGTTTTGCTTTTTGGCGGGACTACTTGGGCGTTTTTGGCGCGGTGCTAGCAAGCTTAGCCGGCGATAGACGCCCCCAAAACGCGACTTTTGCCGCTTACAGGTAGCGCGCATTAACGCTGCGTGCCGCCGAGATGTTAGCTATTCGCGCTTTATCGCCGGACTTAAAAGCAAAGGTTGCTTTAAAATAATTTTTGGGCGATCTGGCTCCCGATTTAAATTTTTAAAGTGGATTTTTTAAATACCAAATCCCGTCAAATTTTTCAATCGCAAATTTACGAGTCCTCTCTCCCTCCGCTTGCAAATTTTATTTCAATTACAAGCTCGGCATGCTTATGGTCTATCATATTTATTCTATAAATAGAGGCATCAAGTATCTTATCTGATTTATTTTTTCTAGCTCATTTTCTATCTTTTTTGCTATTTTGTCTTGCTTATCTTTGCTGCCTGTTTTAACCAAAAACGCCGATACCTGTCGGGTTATTTTTGATGGTTTTAACGAGTTTTGCGGCCAATTCCTCAGGCGTTTTTGCCTCGTCACTTCCACAGCCGATCATCACGAACGCGCCTAAAATCAATGAAAATAAAACCTTCTTCATCTTTTCTCCTGCTAATAAATTTGTAGAAAATCGTACCGTTTTTTTGTCAAGTCAAGCTTGCATCGGTTGCGCTACGGGTAGCCGAATTTACTAGCTAGAGCCGATACCTACAATCTTGTCAAAAATAAATTTAAGCTCCTCTTGGTGCGTGATAGCTAGTACGCCAATGTAAGGAAAATCACACTTTAGCTGAGCTAAAAGCTCTTTTGCCAGCGTCCCGCCTTTCAAAAAATAGCGGAATATCTACGAAATACGTCCTGCCCGCGCTTTCTAGCTTTGCCGCGCGAGATAAAATTTCAAGCCTAATCTTTGGATGCAAAATTCGCTCTAAAATTTTTAGCTTATCCGCGTCATTAAAAACTAGCGTGCCGAGCTTTTTTCTATCTATTTTGCCGCCGCTTAAAACCTCGTCTCCAAGCTCCGCCGCAACCTCGCTCGCGCACAAATTTAGCTGTTCGTGGGCGATAGAGTCCGCGTCGATGATCTCAAATCCGAGTCCAGCAAGTAGCTTACAAACCGCGCTTTTGCCGGTACGATGCTGCCCGTGATGACGATTGCGTGTTTAAATTGCGGCATTTTGCTTTTAAATTCGATATAAAATTAGAGTCATGCCTTAAACAAGACGGCAAATATCAAAAATGAATTTTTACAAAATCTTAAATTTATCTCGTAGGTTTTTAAATTTCTATTTTATTTGCGATAAATTACCGTTTTGCGGTGCGATTTAAAAAATCATCGCATGATTTTGCCGAATTTAAGCACAAATTTTAAATGCCAGTATTAAATTTATCTAGTGCGCTCTTCTTGAGAAAAATCTTTTATGTCGAGAATGCCTGTATACTTCTACTTCTCTACAGTTTACCTTTTTCATTGCATCTTTTATCGCGTCCGGCGTACCTTCTATGAGCGCTGCTAGTATGACTTCGGGCGGCTGTTCTTCGCAGACTATCTTTTTCTTGTTATGAGTAAACGTGCTAATGATATAGAGGATAACGGCGACGATAGCGATAAACGTATAAAATAAAATCTTTTCGATTACCGACTGACTAAAAATAGTTTTCTTTTTACTAGGTTTATTTTTTATTTGTTTAGATTTAGCCATAAAATTCCCGCCGAAAAATCTCTAAATTTATTCTAGGCAAAGCGAGCCGAATTTACGATATCTCTTTTACCAGTAGCTGCGGCGTGACGAGTCCTCGAAACGAGTTTTTCGATACCGAAAAAACTAGGTCTATGCTCTCGCCCGCATGCGGCTCGCGAGTGAAGTTAAAAAACAGCGCTTCAAGGCACTTGCCATCTTTTTGCAGGATTAGTTTTAGGTGATTTTGCTCCCTGCCGATTAGTTTTTTGTTTTTGACGACGGCGGATTTGATCTCAAAGAGCGGGCGCGGATTTTTCTGTCCGTAGGGCTCGAAATGCTCCAAAATTTCAAGCAGCTCGAAGTCCACCTCGCCCGCCTCTATCTCGCCTAACGGCTCGTCAAACGCGCTAAATTCGTGCAAATCCATGAGCATGCACGAGCTATTTATCGCGTTTTTAAACGCTTCTAAATTTGCCGGATCTATCACGATGCCCGCAGCCCCTTTGTGTCCGCCGTAGCCCGCAAGCAGCTTTTCGTGGCTAGCGATAAGCGAGAGGATGTCTAGCTTGCCCACGCTTCTAGCGCTGCCTTTGGCGCGGTTTTCGTCGATACTAAAGACGATGGCGGGCTTTTTAAACTGCTTAGCCAGACGCGATGCGACGATGCCGATGACGCCCTCGTGCCAGCCCCTGCCCCACGTCACGATGATGTGTTCGTCCTCGCGCACGTCTTTTAGCGAGCACTCAAAAAGCGCGCGCTCCTCCTCCTTGCGCGAGTTGTTAAAGCTCACGATGGTGTCGAGGCACTCGCAGGCGCGGTCTAAATTTTTAGCGCGCAAAAACTCAAAAGACACGCTCGCATCGTCCATACGGCCCGAGGAGTTGATGAGCGGCGCGATGAGAAAGCTGATGTCGTCGCACTCGAATTTATCCTTGCCGTAGAGCTGCTTTATCGCGGTAAATGCGGGCCTGCGCGAGGAGTTTAGGCGGTTTACGCCAAGCTTAACCAGGATGCGGTTTAGGTCGCGAAGCTCCATCATATCAGCGATTATCGCGATGGCTAGGAGGTCTAGAAATTTACCCATATCGTAGTTGATGCGGCACACGTCCTTTAGTGCGCCGACTAGATACCACGCGACCTGAGCGCCGCAAATTTCGATGTTTGGGAAGCGGCAATCCTTTTGCTTCGGGTTTATGATCGCATAGGCCTCGGGCAGGACGTCGGGGGGCATGTGGTGATCGGTGATGATGAGATCGATGCCCTTTTGCTTACAAATTTGAGCCGCGTCGTTTGCCGAGATGCCGTTATCTACGGTCACGATGAGGCCTGCGTCTGCTATCTCTTCGACGATTTGCGGATTTAGCCCGTAGCCGTCGCTAAAGCGATTTGGGATACGCACAAAATACTCGCTAACGCCCAAATCATCGAAAAACTCGGCCATTATGACGCTGGCGATCACGCCGTCCACGTCGTAGTCGCCGACGATGACGATCTTTTCGTTTTGCTCGATCGCGCGTTTTATACGCTCGGCACCCTTAAATACGTCCTTTAACGCATCGGGCGTAGGAATTTCTGAAAGTTTTTTGTGAATGTCATTTTCAAATCTTTGGTTCAGTAATTCCTTTATTTTTTCCTTATTCAACATCGTTTTGACGGGCTTTTGCGTAAGCCTCGCCGTCAAATTTCGCCGCCTTGCCACCGTTTTTGCCTAAATTTTTGCTCGCCTCGGGGGTCAAATTTATCCCTACCGCGCCGCAAAAAAGGCTAAATTTTGGTTCAAATTTCATCTTTTTCCTTCTTTTTTATTTTCTAATGCGCAAATTATAGCTTTTTGAAATTTAATTTCTTATAATTTTAAACGAGTCGAAATTATATTTGAAATGATATTGGTTATTATATTTAAACCTAGGTTAAGATGCATTTATGTATGATTGCGTTCTTATTTCAACAAAAGGAACGATATGAAAAGAACTTTTTTAAAAGCGCTATTAGTGCTTTTTGCGGTATTTTCGGCGACCCAAGCGGCGGCCGAAACTAAGGTTATAAAAGACGTCTTGGGTCGCGAAGTAAAGGTAAATTTGCCCGTTAAACGCATAGCTTTGGGCTTTTACTACACCGACTTTTTAGCCGTCGGCGGCACCAAGGCTTTAGATAAAGTCGTAGGCTTTTCAAAAGAGGTTTGGACGGACTGGACGCCTGCTAGCTGGGATCTATATAGCAAGGCGCTACCGCAGCTAAATAAGCTTGCGGACTTCGGCGAGGTAGAGGTCGGTACGTTCTCGGTAGAAAAAGTTATCTCTCTAAAACCCGATTTGCTAATACTCGCATCTTGGCAGTATAACGTGCTAGAGCCTGATTTAAAGCCTTTAGCCGATCTAAATATCCCAATCGTCGTGCTTGATTATAACCGCGAGAAGGTTGAACTTCACGTAAAAAGCACTAAAATTTTAGGCGAAATTTTAGGCGAGGAAAAAAGAGCGGACGAGATCGCTAAACTATACGAAGATACCGTAAAAGAAGTGGGCGACCGCATCGCAAAAGCAAATTTGCCTAAGCCTAAAATTTACATAGAATTCGGTCGCGGCGGTCCTGAGGATATAGGCATAACCTACGGTAAAGATATGTGGGGCTCGCTGATAGATTTAGCCGGCGGAGATAATATCGCAGCCGATCTAGTCGAGCAGTGGTCGCCTATCAACGCCGAGCAAGTCATAGCCGCAAAGCCCGACGTTATAATGATAACAGGCCGTGAAACCGAACTAAAAAAAGAACCTACCGCGATGGTAATGGGCATAAACATAGATAAAGCCGAAGCGCTAAAAAGACTGGACGGATTTAAAAAACGCGTCGGTTGGTCGGAGCTTCCGGCTATCAAAAACAACCGCCTATACGGCCTATATATGGGCGCGTCAAGAACTCTTGCGGATATGGCGATGGTGCAATATATCGCAAAAGCTTTGTATCCGCAGCTATTTAAAGACGTAGATCCGATAAAGACCTATGTCGATTTTCATAAAAAATATCTGCCCGTCGTTCCTGTCGGAACTATAGCCATCCAAGCGGATGAAAAATGAATAAAATAAGCTCCGAAGAGGTCGTAAAGGCTCATAGAAAGCGCGAATTTAAACGCTTAATCATCATCTTGAGCTTTATAGCCGTAGGCCTTGTCTCGATGGTGTTTGATATCGGTACCGGGCCTGCGATGCTCTCGCCAAAAGAAGTCGTAGATACGCTTTTGCAGCCGATTTTAGGCGGCGAGCAGGATAAATTTTTATACCACATCGTTTACGATATCAGGCTTCCCGTAGCGCTTATGGCTTTAGTCGTAGGCGCGGCTTTGGGAGCGGGCGGCGCAGAGATACAGACGCTTTTAAACAACCCTATGGCAAGCCCCTATACGCTGGGGCTTGCCGCAGCGGCGGGATTTGGCGCATCGCTGGTTATGGCGTTTGGTTCGTTTGGACTGCCTCAAATTTACGCCGTGCCTATCGGCGCGTTTGTCATGACGATGCTAGCGGCGTCTATACTGTTTTTGTTTTCGATGATGAGGCGATTTGGGTCGGCTACTTTGGTTTTAGTCGGTATCGCGCTTTTGTTTTTGTTTCAGTCTATGCTCTCTTTGGTGCAGTTTTTGTCCGCGCCCGAGATTTCGCAGGCGATTTTGTTTTGGCTGTTCGGTAGCCTCCAAAAGGCTAAATGGAGTACGCTGGCAGTCGCTACGGTCGTAACGGTCGTATGCATATCGCTACTGATGCTAAATACTTGGGCGCTAACGGCTTTGAAACTGGGCGAAGAACGAGCCAAAAGCATGGGCGTAAATTTATCCGCCCTTAGGATTAAAATTTTGCTCATAGTTTCGGTTATGACGGCTACGGTTATTAGCTTTGTGGGCGTTATAGGCTTTATCGGCCTGGTCGCTCCGCATATCGCTAGAAATTTAGTCGGCGAGGATCAGAGATTTTTCCTGCCTACTACTATCTTCGTCGGTGCGGCGTTTTTGTCGATAGCTTCGGTACTTTCTAAGGTTATAAATCCGGGCGGACTGTTTCCGGTCGGCATCATCACGGCGTTTGTGGGCGTGCCGTTTTTCTTCTGGATCATCCTCTCAAGGAAAAACGTATGCTAGAGCTTAAAAATTTAACGATATACCGTGGCTCGCTTTGCACGGCAGATGCCGTAAACGCTAGCTTTGAAGAAGGTAAGGTTTACTCGGTACTTGGGCCTAACGGCGCAGGCAAAACTACGCTCATAAGCGCGATTTTCGGCGAGATGGGCTATGAGGGCGAGATTAAATTCGGCGAAGAGAGGTTAAATTTCAAAAACCATTTCTCGTGGAAAAAGAAAATCGGCTACATGCCCCAAGATAGCTACGTAGACGCGAGTTTAACGGCTCTTGAGGTCGTTTTGCTAGGGCTTATGGATAGTCTCGGGCTTTATTTAAAAGACGAACAAATAAACTCGGCCGTAGATATAATGAAAAAACTAGGGATTTTGCACCTAGCCGGTCGCGACGTGATGCAGCTCTCAGGCGGCCAGCGCCAGATGGTGATGTTTGCCTCCGTGCTTATCAAAAAGCCTAAAATTTTGCTTTTGGACGAGCCTGTTTCGGCTCTTGATATGCACCATCAGTGCGTGCTTTTAGACTGCGTTAGAAAATTTACGCGCGAGCACGGTATAACCACTGTGATGATACTGCACGATTTATCGCTGGCGTCGCAGTTTAGCGACGAGGTTTTGCTACTAAGCGGCGGCAAGATAAAAGCCAAGGGCGAAGCTAAAAAAACCATAACTAAAGAGCTAATACAAGAGCTTTATAAAGTAAATGTGGATATTTTTTACGACGATGCCGGCGTACCGGCCGTAGTCGCAAAGTCGGCGTTTGGGATAGAGTAGCGCGTGAGGATTTTTATCTTAAGTTGCCTTGCTTACACAAAGGGCAACGAGGATTTGCAAAATTTAAGCCGCGCGTTTAGCGACGGCGGTGCGCCGTGCGAGATAGTGCCGTGGCAAAATTTAGACGTCGGTTCGCTAGACGAAGATTCTTTGATTTTACCGCTTGCGGCTTGGGATTACAGCCTAGACGCGGCTAAATTTTTATCGTTTTTAAGCGAGCTTGAAAAAAGCGGGGCGAAGATAATAAACGGCGCCGAGATCGTGCGCTGGAATTTATCGAAAAAGTACCTCTTAAAACTTGAGGCTTTAGGACTTCCCGCGATCCCTAGCACGCTTTTAAACGGCGACGAAAATATAGAAGAGCTAAGGCGAATTTGCCCAGGCGGCGTGATAAAGCCGCTCATCGGACAGAGCGGCAACGGAGTAGCTAAAATCGACGAAATATCAAATTTAAGCGAATATAAAAACGGGGCTTTGCTTCAGCCCTTTATCGAAGAGATAGCCGTTAGTGGCGAAATATGCTTGATATTTTTAGGCGGCGTTTTTTCTCACGCCGTACGCCGCTCGCCCGCTAGCGACGATTATAGGGCAAACTCGAATTTCGGCGTTAAGATTAGCTCGGTAGAGCCGACTGCAGCCTTTTTAAACGTCGCGCGAGACGTTTTAGCTAAGCTTGCCTTTAATCCCGTCTACGCAAGGATAGATTTAATCGGCGCAAAAGATAAAATTTTAATCAACGAAGTCGAGCTTATCGAGCCTAGTCTTTATTTTAGCTACGGCAAAAACTTTACCGAAAAATTCGTAAAAGTAATCCTGAATAAATTTGTCGCGGAAAAGAAAATTTAGAGCCGAGCGGCTCTAAATTCGGTTATTTCGATTTTTCTAGGCTAGCTTTGATAAAGCCCAAAACTACGGGATTTGGGTTTGTTAAGCGGCTGGTGAACTCCGGATGAAACTGCACGCCCACAAACCACGGATGCGAGTTTTTAGCGTCAGGTGCTGGCGAGCTAAGCTCGACGGCCTCGATCAGCCCGTCGCTCTCGCCGCTAACTATCAGGCCGTTTGCTTCAAATTCGGCTCTATATTTCGGATTTGCCTCGTAGCGGTGGCGGTGGCGCTCTTTGACGCTTTTAGCGCCGCCGTAAATTTGGCTTAGCAGCGAGCCGGGCTTTATGTCGCAGGCGTAAGCGCCAAGCCTCATCGTGCCGCCGATCGGGCTTTGGTGCGTGCGTATCTGCGCCCGTCCGTGCGCATCGATGAAACTATCGATGAGATAGATGATCGGATTTACGCACCCTGGCTTAAATTCGACCGAATTTGCGTCCTCGAGCTTTAGCACGTTGCGCGCAAACTCGATGAGCGCTAGCTGCATGCCTAGGCAGATACCAAGATACGGCACGCCGTTTTCGCGGGCGTATTTTATCGCTTCGATCTTGCCGCTCACGCCGCGCTCGCCAAAACCCCCGGCGACAAGCACGCCGCCCACGTCTTTTAGTAGCTCATCGACGTTTAAGGCCTCGATTTTCTCGCTATCTATCCACTTTAAATTTACCCTCGCGTCAAGGCTAGCGCCCGCGTGGATAATGCTCTCGGTTAGGCTCTTGTAGCTCTCTTTTAGATCGACGTATTTACCCACGAACGCTATCGTGGTTTCTTTCGTCGGCGCGATGATGCGTTTAACTAGGCTATCCCAGTTGCGCATATCAAGCTTCAGTTCGCCCAAATTTAAAATTTCGGCGATCG
>CAUQMF010000008.1:0-38722 GCA_963518965.1 uncultured Campylobacter sp. | reverse complement strand
ATCAAATTTTTGATGGAATCTTTTAGCGGCGAGATAAACGTAACTACGCTCTATCAGCTGATATTCTCGCTATTTGGCAATAAAAACAAAGACAACGTCAAATTTAATCAACTCAAAAATAGTGTCGTTATCATCGACGAGGCCCAAGCGATCCCGTATAATTTTAGAAAAGATTTTATCCTGCTTTGCGAGATCATTTCGCAGCGGCTTGGCACTATTTTTATATTTATGTCGGCGACGATGCCGGTTATTAAAAGCGAAAATTTTAAAGAAATTTCAAATTTAGATTATTTTTCAAAGCAGGATAGATACGTCATAAAATGGCTTGATATAAGCGGTGAAGATGGGCTTTTGGAAAAGATTTGCGAGACCGCAAGCGATAAAAATACCCTCGTCGTCGTAAATACGATTAAAAAAGCGCAGGAGCTGTTCGTAAAACTAAGAGATAAATTTAGCTGCTTTTGCTTAAACGGATATATGTATGATTGGCATAAGCGAGCGATTATAAGAATGGTAAGATGCGGGATAAGCAAGAGCAAAAACGATCCGCTCGCGAGTAAAATTTTACTTATCTCCACGCAGTCCATCGAAGCTGGAGTGGATCTTGATTTTGACGTGGGATTTCGCGAAGTCTCGCCCATTAGCTCGATCATACAGACCGCAGGCCGCGTAAATAGGCATTTTGGAGAAATTCGCGGCGAGCTATACGTCTTTCCCGAAATAAGTCAATTTACAAATTTGATTTATGGCGATTTATATAAAGTAAGCGGAACTATTTTGGAGGATTTTAGACGAAAAGAGGTGCGAGAGAGCGAAATTTTGGAAATTTCAAATTCATTTTTTCAAAAAGTTAGCGCTCAGCTGGAACAAGATACGGATGAAAGTGACATAGGAAAGAGGATAAAAAAGCTTGAGTTTGAAGACATTAACGAAGAGATCAAAAAGGTTATGGACGATAACTGCAAACAAACGCTAATAATCGAGCCCGAAGAAAATTTCATTAAGGATTTTGAAGCTAAAATTTTAGAAATTAAAAATAGTTCAAATGGCGAATTTACGATACGAGACCTTTTAAAAAATCACATCAGAAAATTGTCGAAATTTAGCATAAACGTAACGTTTAAAGATAAAGAAAAATTATTACCAAATTTAAGGCAAATACGCGGACTAAAAGATATGTTTTATCTACCGTTTGGCTCGTATTATTTTTATAGCGCGGATTACGGGCTTAAAAAAGATACAAATTTAGACATCACGGACGAGGTATTCGACTAATGTTTTGCAAAGACCAAATCACCGGCACGCTTGTGAATTATTACGTCACCTGCAAACGCGAGGCGTGGCTTTACGCTCACCATATCCACGCCGATCAGGAGGATGAAAACGTGCTGATGGGCAAAGCGCTAGCGGAGATCAAAGAGAGCGATTTGCAGGACTTTGCATTTTCAAATTTGAAATTCGACAAACTTTCCAAGCAGCGCGGACATTATCTCATCACCGAATACAAAAAGAGCCTAAAAAACGAGCTTGCAGGTAAGATGCAGCTACTTTTTTACGTCTATCTTTTAAAAACTGGCTTAAATTTAAAAGAGGTAAAAGGCAAACTAATCAGCGGTAAAAAGGTGATTTTGGTGGATGACAGCAGCGAAAATTTCGCTCTAATAGAGCAAATTTTAAGCGAGATAACGGCGCTTGCGAACCTAGAGCGACCGCCGAAATTTACGCAGGGTAAATTTTGCGCAAACTGCGCTTATAGCGGATATTGCGTGAGTTAAATTTAATGTATGTGATTTTATTTTACGACATCGCCGGTACCGAGCAAAAAGAGAAAAACAACGCAAACCGCATCAGAAAGGCGGTCGAGAAGTTTTTGCCGCGCGTGCAGTTTTCCGTTTTTGAAGGCGAGATTCGCGAGAGCGATTTTAAAAAACTAAGCGCGATTTTGCAAAAAGAGTGCATTACGCAGCTTGATTCTATCGTGATTTATACGTTTAATTCGCTGAAGTATTCCAAGCGTATCGTAATCGGACAGGATAAAAACAGCGCGCTGTTTAGTTAAATTTGCTCGCGTAAATTTGCCGAGTTTGGCAGCGTTTAAAATCCCGGCTAAATTTAAGGAAAAAAGATGCAAAAAAGCGACAGGACGCATTTTATTTTAAGCGCAGGTAGGCTTCGCAGGCAAGATAACAATATCTATTTTGATAAATTTGACGATGCGGGCGCGGTCGTCGCTAGTAAAATTTTGCCGATAAACGCGATCGATGAAATTTACATGCTGGCAAAAGTGCAGATCGACACCTACACCATGGCGTTTTTGGCGGACAACAACGTCCTTTTGCATGTTTTTAGCCCATATCAGAGCTTTCGCGGTAATTTTTATCCAAATACCTCAAACTCGGTCAATAAAAGCGGCTTTGTGCTGTTAAATCAGGTCCGCACCTTTGACGATCCCATTAAGCGCGCCTACATCGCCCGCGAGATCACTCGCGCACACATCCTAAATGACGCGGCAAACTGCAAAAGACACGGCGTAAAATTTGACGTCTTGCCCCACATAGAGGCGCTAAATGCCGCCGCCGACGTGCCTGCGATAATGGCGGTGGAAGGGGCGTTTCAAAAGTTATACTACGAAAAGTGGAACGAGATAATCGCGGATCAAAAAAGCTTTAAATTTACCGTCCGCTCCAAGCGCCCGCCCGCCGATAAAATCAACAGCTTCATAAGCTACGTAAATACGCGCATTTATAACGTCTGCCTCAGCGAAATTTACAAAACCGAGCTTGATCCGCGCATCGGCTTTTTGCACGAGCCAAACTACCGCGCGCTGAGCCTACACCTCGATCTTGCCGAGATTTTTAAGCCGATTTTGGGCGATACGCTGATTTTTAGCATGCTAAATAAAAAAGAGATTACCGCAAAGGACTTTCAAATGGACGCGGGACGGATAAAATTTAGCAACGACGCCGTGCAAAAGATCGAGCTAAAAATGATCGCGAGGCTTGGCGAAACGATCTCGCTGGGCGGTCGCGATCTCACGTGGCGGCAGGTGATCCGCCGCGAGGCAAATCAGATCAAGAAATGTATCTGCGAAGATGCGCCTTACGAGGGGCTGGTTTGGGGCTAGGCTTAAGACATGGCGATAAATTTAGGCAAGCTAAATTTAGCTTAGGCGTTTTGGTTAAATTTAATCAAAATCAAACTAGCTTTGGCGATTTAAGCGCATCAAGGCCGCCCAAAAACCTAAAAAATGCCTAAATTTATCAATTTTTTGCTACAATTAGAATTTTTAAAATCTACAAAAATTTAGGAGAAATTTCTATGAAAAAAGAAGACATAAAAGAGCTGATCGAGTTTTTTAACGAGATGGACATGAACCGCATAAAGATAAAAAGCGGGGATTTTGAGGTCGAGCTTGAAAAATTCGCCGACTGCTGCGAGCTGCCAAAGCCAGTCATCCAGGCTCCCGCCCCGACTCCGACTCCGGTAAACGTCGTGGTAAGCTCAGAGGTCAAAGCTCCTGCTAATTCTCCAAAAGACAGCATAAAATCGCCTATGGTCGGTACTTTCTACGCTGCTCCAAGCCCCGGCGCGGCGCCGTTTGTCAAAGTAGGCCAGCGCGTGAGAAAAGGCGACGTCGTAGGCATCATAGAAGCAATGAAGATCATGAACGAGATCGAGGCCGAATTTGACTGCCAGATCAGCGAGCTGCTCGTATCAGACGGTCAGCCGGTCGAGTTTGGCTTGCCGCTATTTGGCGTGGAGAAAATTTGATGGAAATAAAAAGAATTTTAATCGCAAATCGCGGCGAAATCGCGCTGCGAGCCTTGCGAACGATAAAGGAAATGGGCAAAGAAGCAGTCGTGGTCTACTCCACGGCCGATAAAGACGCGCTCTACGTCAAATACGCCGACGTGGCGATTTGCATCGGCAAGGAGCGCTCAAGCGACAGCTACCTAAATATCCCCGCAATCATTAGCGCGGCCGAAATCAGTGAAGCCGACGCGATATTTCCGGGCTACGGATTTTTAAGCGAAAATCAAAATTTCGTCGAAATTTGCTCGCATCACAAGTTAAAATTTATCGGTCCTAGCGTAGCCGCGATGGCGCTGATGAGCGATAAAAGCAAAGCAAAGCAAGTTATGCAGCGCGCGGGCGTTCCCGTGATCCCCGGCTCTGACGGCGCGGTAGCCGACACCAAAGCGGCCAAAGAGCTAGCTAAAAAAATCGGCTATCCGGTCATCCTAAAAGCAGCAGCCGGCGGCGGCGGACGCGGCATGCGCGTGGTCGAGCGCGAAGAGGATATCGAAAAGGCGTTTTGGTCGGCCGAGAGCGAGGCGATGAGCGCGTTTGGCGATGGGACGATGTATATGGAAAAATACATCCTAAACCCGCGCCACATCGAGGTTCAGATCATCGGCGACAGCCACGGCAACGTCCTGCATATCGGCGAGCGCGACTGCTCTATGCAGCGTCGCCACCAAAAACTGATCGAAGAAAGCCCTGCGATACTACTAGACGAAGCGACGCGAGAGAGGCTACACGAAACCGCGATAAAAGCGGCAAAAGCTATCGGCTACGAGGGTGCGGGAACGTTTGAGTTTTTGGTCGATAAAAATTTGGATTTTTACTTCATCGAGATGAACACGCGCCTGCAAGTCGAGCACTGCGTGAGCGAGATGGTGAGCGGCCTAGACATCATCGAGCTAATGATAAAAGTAGCCCAGGGCGAGGCGCTACCGCCGCAAGAAAACATCACGCTAAAAGGCCACGCCATCGAGTGCCGCATCACGGCCGAGGATCCAAATACGTTTACGCCAAGTCCCGGCAAGATAACCAAATACGTCTGCCCCGGCGGCCGAAACGTGCGCATGGATAGCCACATCTATCAGGACTACTCGATCCCGCCGTACTACGACAGTATGATCGGCAAACTCATCGTCTGGGATACCGACCGCAACCGCGCGATACGCAAAATGAAGGTCGCGCTAGAACAGCTCGTCATAAGCGGCATCAAAACCACGCGAGACTTTCATATAGCGATGATGGAAAATCGAGATTTCATCGAAAACAACTACGATACCAACTACCTCTCCCGCCATTAAATTTGCGGGCCGGACGGATACGTATTTTTACCTTGCCTAGCGGCCAAAAGGCTGCGGGCTAGGTAAACCTGGCTCAAATTCGCTTTATTTAAAAACAGACTGAGACGTTTGGGGGCGGACGGACAAATCGCCGTTACGCTTATTTATAAACTTACTGCGCTTACCGCGGCGATGCCAGGCAAAATCAAATTTATCCCGGCAAAATCGGCGACTTAAAATCAATCCAATTTCATTTACGCTAAATTTAGAGTTTGCCGGGCGCCTCCGCCGCGAGATGATTAAATTTATCTCGCGCCTTCTAAATCGTTTTAGCGGGCAAAATTTGACGCATAAGCTTTAAAGCGATTTTGGGTTTTAAATTTAGCCGCAAATCCGCCAAATCCTAAAAACGTAAATTCGGTTATAGGCATTACCTTATCCGTGGCAAAACGGCGCCGCAAAAATCCGTATGATTTTGCCTAGCTTTTACCCCGCCGCGCCTAAAATAAATTCGAGAAAAAATCAGCGCGACGGTTTAGGCAAAACAGGCGATTTGCGGCCGTTTTTCAAAGGCTTGCGGTAAAACATCCGCTTTTAGTCTAAATTTAGATTTTGCGGCGACTAAATTAAAAGCCTAAATTTTATCCTAGCTTAAAAATATCAAGGCCTAAATTTAACTCGTCTATGATAGATAAAAGCTCTGAAATTTCCTTTTTTATCAGCGCGGCGTCCTCTAAGCTCGGCGGTAGCGAAAACAGCGTAGTTTCAAATTTATTTTCCGCTCCGTTTAAAAATAGGTAAAATTTATCATCCATAAACGCAGCACTCACGCCCATCTCTCCTGCAAATTTTATCTTTAACTCTCTCAAACGCTCCATAAACGCGGGCGTCAAAAGATATCTTGCTTCGACATTGTCGTCCGTAAAAACCCTAAATTCATCGTTAAAAAGAGTATCGTCCATCCGCTCTTTTTCGCCTAAAAATTTAGTATTTAGAGTGCGGCTTGCCACTATCGTTTGCCCGCTAAATTTCTTGTAAAACTCACAGACTAGAACCGAGCCGCTAAAGGCTTGCATATCTTTCATTGTCTCCCAGGCAAAAACTATCGCGGATAGCAAATTTAGCGCTGCCGAATCGCCGAAATTTAGCTTCGCGTCGTTTGGGATATCGATCGCTTCGCTGAGGCTAAATTTGACGCCATTATACGTTCCGCTAATTAGGTCTTCGGCGCGAAACTCATCGGGCGAATAGATGCCGATCCTGCAAAATTCTTTACGGCTGATACCAGCATTTGGATCGTAGTTAAAATTTGGACCAACTTCGCGGATGGCGGCGCGGACGAAAACGTTTTTGTAAAACGCTTCGTAATCCCTCAGCCCGTCGATCACTCGGCTTGCGTTAGCCATTAGCGCGACGAGAAAAAATGGAATATATATAATGATGAAAAATAGCGAAGCAAGGTCGCTATCCAAGAGATACTTTGCGGCGAATGCACCGCCCACGGGCAAGATAACTATAAATAAAACCCCTAAAAATAGATACTTTACAAACGCGCGCCTGCACTCTTTTTGCTTTTTTGCGGTTGCCTCTATGGCTTCGTTTATGTTCAAATTTTGCCTCTTTTGTATTTTACGTTTGGAACGAATTTTAGCGAAATTTACGCCGTAAGAGTGCGGGTCTGGGCGAGTAAGCAGCTAAATTAAATAAAAATAGATCAAACTCGGCCGAAAATAAATTTAAGCCGAATCAAATCGGCTTAAAATTTGCGCCCGAATTTGAGTTTAGCGCAGATGTTTGACGTTAGCTTTTGCGAGGAGTTTGTTGAAGTATTCGCCGATGACGCGCTCTTGTTCTAGTCTGTAAACCGCGTTCATAGCCTCGTTTTTTACCTCGTCAAAAGACGGTACGACCTGCCCTTTTTTAGCCGATACGTAAAACATCTCAAAGCCCTCCGGAGTCTGAAAAATCTGCGTGAAAGTGCCGTCTGCGGTCTGCTGAAATATCTCTCTTAGCTGCGGCGGTATTTGCTCGCTTTTTAGATCTAGCACGTCCATATGCACGCTGTGGTTGGTGTTCATCGGGGAGCTTTTTCTAGCGACCTCCAAAAAATCAGCCGACGGGGCTACGTATCTAGTTACGCTAATATCGCTAAAGCGGGCAAATGCGCTAGGATTTTGCTCAAAATACGCTCTCGCGGCGTTTTCTGAAATGTTGATTTTAGCCTCAGAAAATATGCTTTGATATAGCTTTTCTTGCTTTATGCTTTTTGCGACGTCGTCCTTAAACTGCGCGTAGTCGCCGCCCTTTGACGTTACGGCGGAGCGAAGGCCTGCTACGTTCATACCGCTGTCGTTTGCTATTTTTTCTAGCCTTTGATTTACTTCGTAGTCGCTGGCTTCGATTTTTAGGTTTTTGATCTGCGCGGTTTCTAGCCTATCGCGGATCAGTAAATTTAGAGCGGTCGTCTCATCCGTTTTTAGCTGTGCGGCGGCTTTGCGTAGTTCGTTTATCGTGATGGGTTCGTTTTCGATAATGGCGGCGATGCCGTTTGATATCTGGCTAGCGTTAGCCAGATAAAAACTGAGTAAAAACGCGGCAAACGAGATCTTTTTTAACATATAAAACCTTTGTTTAAGTCTAAAGTAAATATAATTTGAGCATTATAACATTTTAAATTTAAGCGCAAGCTATAAAGGTAAAATTTAATGCAAAATCCAAAAATAGTAACCAGATTTGCGCCATCCCCGACGGGATACTTGCACATCGGCGGACTAAGAACCGCGCTATATAACTATCTCTACGCGCGCAAAAACGGCGGAAAATTTCTGCTGCGTATCGAAGATACCGATCTAAAACGCAACTCCGAAGAAGCTGTGCAAGCGATAAAAGAGGCCTTTGCCTGGTGCGGGCTGGATCACGACGGTGAGGTGACGTATCAGTCGCGTAGATTCGACGTTTATAAAGAGTACGTACAAAAGCTGCTAGCCGAAGGCAAAGCCTATAAATGCTACATGAGCAAAGACGAGCTAGACGCTCTGCGCGCCGAGCAAGAAGCGAGAAAAGAGAGGCCCAAATACGACAATCGCTACCGCGAATTTACAGGTACTCCGCCTGCGGGAGTCGAGCCAGTCATCCGTATCAAAGCGCCTCTAAGCGGCGAGATCGTGATCGACGACGGCATAAAAGGCGAGGTTAAATTTAGAGTCGAAGATATCCTGGATGATTTTATCATCGCGCGCTCTGACGGCACGCCGACCTATAACTTCACGGTCGTGATAGATGACGCTTTAATGGGCGTAACCGACGTCATCCGCGGAGACGATCACCTCTCAAATACCCCGAAACAAATCGTGCTATACGATGCGCTAGGCTTTAAGGCGCCTAAATTTTATCACGTCGCGATGATAAACGGCGAGGACGGCAGCAAACTAAGCAAACGCCACGGCGCAACCGACGTTATGGAGTATAAGCGCATGGGTTATCTGCCTGAGGCTCTTTTAAATTTCCTCGTTCGCCTAGGCTGGAGCCACGGAAACGACGAAATTTTCGGCATGGACGATATGCTAAAGTACTTCGATCCGCACGATATAAACAAAAGCTCAAGCACCTATAACGCAAGCAAACTAGAGTGGCTAAACGCCCACTATATCAAGACCCTGCCCTACGAGAGGCTGGCAAAAGAGATGCTTAGCTTTGAGATAGATTTTAAAGCGATGCCAAAGGGCGAGGTGCTGCTAAATTCATTGCGCGAGCGCTCAAAAACGCTTGTCGAGATGAGTCAGAGCGCAAGGACGATCATAAACGCTCCAAGCGCATACGACGAGAAAGCCTACGCTAAATTTATCACGCCCGAAAGCAAGGATAATTTGGCTAAATTTGCCGAAATTTTAGGCGAAAATTTAGACGCCAAAGGCTACGAGGAGATGACGGGTAAATTTTTAGAAGCAAACGGCTTAAAGCTAAAAGACCTAGCTCAGGCGCTTCGCGTCGCGCTAACTGGAAATAGCGTAAGCCCGGGGATATTTGAGGTGCTCGAAGTTTTGGGCGCGGACGAGACGAAAAAACGAATAAAAAATATTTTAAAGGAGAACAAATGACACACGTAACTAACGAAGAGGCGCTCGCGTATCACGAGGGCGGCAAGATAGAGATAAAAGTAAAAACCCCATGCGCGACGGCAAGAGACCTATCTATGGCCTACACGCCGGGCGTCGCGGTACCGTGCAAGCAGATCGAGGCCGACAACGAACTAGCCTACAAATACACCAACAAGGCAAATTTAGTAGCCGTCATCACCGACGGCACGGCCGTGCTAGGCCTAGGCGATATCGGCGCGGTAGCGGGCAAGCCCGTGATGGAGGGCAAGGCGGTTTTGTTTAAAAAATTTGCAAACGTAGATGCCTTTGATATCGAGCTAGACGAGCATGATCCGGATAAGATCGTAGAGATCTGCAAGGCTCTGGCTCCGACGTTTGGCGGTATAAATTTAGAAGATATCCGCGCGCCAAAGTGCTTTGAGATCGAGCGCAAGTTACAAGAAGCCGTCGATATCCCGGTCATGCACGACGATCAGCACGGCACGGCGATGATAACGAGTGCGGGCATGATAAACGCGATGGAAATTTCGGGCAAAGACATCTCTAAAATCAAAATCGTAGTTAGCGGCGCGGGAGCGGCTGGCATCGCATGCGCGAAGATGTATAAAGCGCTCGGCGCAAAACACATCGTGATGGTAGATAGCAAAGGCGTGATCCACAAAGGTCGCACCGATCTAACTCCGGAAAAGGTCGAATTCGCCCTTGAAACCGCAGATAGAACGCTAGCGGACGCGATGAAGGGCGCGGATATGTTCCTAGGCCTATCAAAACCTGGCGTCGTGACCAAGGAAATGGTCGCATCGATGAACGACGAGCCGATTATTTTCGCACTTGCTAACCCGACTCCCGAAATCTTCCCCGAAGACGTAGCTAGCGTGCGAAACGACGTGATGATGGGTACCGGCCGCAGCGACTCTCCAAACCAAGTAAATAACGTTCTTGGCTTTCCGTTTATATTCCGCGGAGCGCTAGACGTCAGAGCCAAAAAAATCACCGAAAATATGAAAATGGCTGCGGCGCGCGCGCTTGCAAATTTGGCCAAAGAGCCCGTGCCTGCTGAGGTTTGCGCGGCGTTTGGCGTAAAGGAGCTAAAATTCGGCAAAGACTACATCATACCAAAACCGTTTGACAATCGCGTGCTTTTAGCCGTGGCTCCTGCGGTCGCGCAGGCTGCGGTAAAGGACGGCGTAGCTAGGGTAAAAAATTTCGACGTCGAAGCGTATAGAGCGAGTCTAGCAAAGTTATTTTAGTTAAATTTGCAGAGTGGCTTTGCTCGCCGTTCTTAGCTTTTAAAGGCTGCGGCGAGCGGGGCTAGCCTGCGCAAAATTTACTATTTTACTACGAGCTTTGGCTTTATTAAAAAGTCTAAAATTTATAGCGGCTCGCTGGGCTAAATTTAGCCTTGTTTTATCGCGCGCGGGTTTTGCTCTAAGCCAAACGCCCTAAGCGCGCAAGCCCGTCTAACGGGGAGCTAAATTTTGCCCGCTAATAGCGTCTTATTCGCGAGCAAGTCTTATGCGCGAAACTAGCGATTTGCGATTTTTACGACTCAAAAACGGTAAAATTTAAAAAGCCCTAGCCTAGCGTTTTTTAAATTTTATCCGCTAAATTTTAAGGATCTTTATGAAAAATTTCACCGCCGCCGATGCCGCCGAATTACCAAACGTCCGCCTAGTCTCTCACCCGCTCATCGAGCACAAGCTAGCTATTTTGCGAGATGCCTCGACGCCGACCTTTCAGTTTAGGATGCTAGTCGATGAGATCAGCCACCTGATGATATTTGAAGCGACGCGCGATCTGGCGCTAAAAAACGTGAGCGTGCAGACCCCGGTCGCGCAGGCGCAGGCTAAAAAGCTAGCGACGAAGGTCATGATCTGCCCTATTTTGCGCGCCGCGCTGGGGATGTTAGAGAGCGTTTTTAAAATCATACCAAACGCCAGCGTCGGATTTTTGGGCTTTCAGCGAAACGAAAAAACCGCGCAGGCCGAGTTTTTCTACGCTAAACTGCCCGCAGACGCCGGCGAGCGCGTCGCTATCGTCATCGATCCGATGTTTGCTACCGGCGGTACGGCGATAGACGCGGTCAAATTTTTACGCGAAAAAGGCGTAAAGCGGATCAAATTTATCTCCGTTATCGCCGCGCCCGAGGGTTTAAAAAGATTTAGCGAGATTTATCCGGACGTGAGCGTTTATACCGCCGCGATCGACGAGAGGCTAAACGAAAAAAACTATATCGTGCCGGGTCTTGGCGATGCGGGAGACAGGGTGTTTAATACGCTTTAAATTTAGCTTCTAGAGCGCTAAATTTGACGCAAGCGTTTGACGGGAGAGCAAATTTACTCTCGTCTTTACGGCGCCAAATCGTCAAATTTAGACTTAGTCCGTAAAATTTGGCGGTAAATTTAACTCCGAAGCAAGCGCTTCAAATTTATTCCAAAAGGTCTTTTTTGAACAAACAAATTTTACGAAACGTCATCTTGCCGCTGGCCGTTTTGTTGCTCGCGGCGCTGTTTAAATTTCTATCTCCAAGCGACTTGGCCGCTCCCGGTCAAAATCAGCCGCAAAGCGAATTTAGAGGCGGCGGCGCAGAGAAAAACATAGCTGCAGCGCCGAGCGTAAACGTCGTAAAAGAGGGCGTCTACACCTCAAAAGACGAGGTTGCGGCGTATATCTATAGATTCGGCGGGTTGCCGCGAAACTTCATCACCAAAAAAGAAGCCCTTGCGCTCGGATGGGACGCTAAAAGCGGCAATCTGTGGCAGGTCACGGACAAAAAAAGCATCGGCGGCGACCGCTTTTCAAACAGAGAAAAAAGGCTACCCGAGGCTAGCGGTCGCAAGTGGTTTGAGTGCGATATCGGATATAGCGGAGGACGGCGCGGAGCCCAGCGCATCGTGTTTTCTAACGATGGGCTGATCTACTATACGCCCGATCATTACGAGAACTTTTATCTACTTTATGAGCGGAGGCGGCAGTGAAAATCATAACTCTAAACGGCGCGAAAATGCGCGAGAAAACGGCAGCCTTTGAGTATCTGGCGCGAAAATTTACCCTTGACCCCGAGATAAAAAACCTCGACGCGCTTTACGACGCGCTCGGCGAGATAAACGAACCTACTCAAATCAAACTAAAAAATCATTCCTCTCTTGCCGCGCTAGGGGGTTATGCGGACGATTTGATCGCCGTTTTTACCGACCTTGCGGAGGAAAACGAGCGGGTAAAATTTGAGATTTTATCTTGATCTTTCGGGCCGAATTTAGATCAAACTCACCTTTTAAAAACCAAAATTTAACCTCTCTAGATGGTGATTTTAGTTTGCACTCGGCATTTTAGGCGCATGCCTCTGCCGCTAGCGCCCACTTCTTAGCGAGCGTTAGCACGCTGCGAAAACACGCTCAAAGTCAGGCGCCAAGCAAAGACAAAAACAGCCGTCAAGCCGTTTTATAGCCGTTTATAAAGCCGCAAATTTAACCCAAAATACGCCGTCTGGCGTTAAATTTAAAGCTCCGAGTCAAGCTTTAGTTTGCGATTTTGCCAAAACCCAAATGCAAAAATAAGCGAATTTAAACGCCAAATAGCCGTAAATTTAGCGTTTTTCGCCGTATTTACGGCTTAAAGCGGCAAGCAAGCTTTAGGGCGCGGGAACGCAAAAATCAAATTTAGCCTGCGGTAAAACGGCGTAAATTTATCCCTTTGGCGAGCCCGCGCCTTTGCTCCAGGCAAACCGTATCCGGCTCCGATACCGACCTAGCAGGCGACTTTGTGGTATAAATTTAGCCAAAATAATATAAAATCGACCAAATCAAATCCAAGGAAAAATATGACCGAAGTAGAAAAATTTATAAAAAAGCTCCACCGCCTGGAAAAAAGCGGCGATCTGGAGGTCGAGCATCTGCTAAAAGCGCTAAAGATATCAGATCCCGCGCTCATAGAACCTCTACGCGAGATGTCTAGGCAGTACGACTGGCAGCCGATGAACGACGACTTAGTGGTACCGATGGCTGCGTGGGTCGATGCGATCTGCATCTATCTAGAAAGCGGCGTAGCAGGACTGGTCAAAGCCATAAACCGCCCAAAGTAGTTTTTCGGCATAGTTTTTGGCACCATAGAGGAGCTACCGCCGCACGAGGCCTTAGATGCGTTTTTGCAGCTGGGAGAGGAGTTCGCGCGCGGTATACCGCCCAAGAAAAAGAGCTTTGCAAAGTGCTATATCTACACGCTTATGAACTTTTCTTGCGGTATAAAAAGTCAAAAAATCGGTGCGCGGACACATGGTGCTTTCGCGCCTATTTTAAAGGGACTCATCGCGGCAACGATCGGTACGAAGGACGAAAACATGGCCGAATATGCGACGATTTGCTTTGAGGCTTTGGGCGATACGAGCGATACGGAGTATCTAAAGTCTCTAGCCTTTAACGAAAAACGATACAAAAACATCGGCAAAACCGTTGCAAAAAGGATAATGAAAAAATATGAGCAGTAAGCCCGGAGTTTGGTTTACGCTTTTGCCGGCTACTAGGAATTTAAAATTGCGCTTTGCTATATATTTGGCTACTTTAATTTTACGGCACGAGCACCCTATTAAATCCGCAAAAAAAAACCCTCTAGATAAATTTATAAATCCGCGGCCGGTAAAAGTAATCGCATCTCACAAAAGCGGCTCTATCAAAGCGTAGCGCCGCTTTTACCCTTGAAAATATAGGCGGCACTTAAAGCGTTTATTTTCACGGCACTTTTGTTATATGGATTTATATTTCTGGACGGCTTGGGCTAGATCGCGTATCGGAACAAAAAGCAAGGCGTAAATATGCGGGCTTTTATTTTTGCGGCTCTCAAAAACCCGCGCAACCAAAAACAAAATCACAGATAAAGCCTTTTTGATTAAAGAATAGAGCTATTTTTAGGGCTTTGGCGGCTTGCTTTTACGTCTTTTTCTAGACGATAATCTCGTATAGCTTCATCGGGATTAACGCGAAATTTAGCAGTGTCGCGCAACTTAGGATTAGAGGTTTTTGCCAACTTCATATTCAGCTCCGAATTGTGGATTTCTAAATTAATTATCAGAAAACGGAGCGATGCCATCATGTTAAGTCTTAAAAAACTCACTAATCTTAGCTAGTGAGTAGTTTTTAGTGAGTAAAAGAGCGAAAATAGGAAATTTATCGCAATAAGTCCCATTACGGACTACGTCAAAAGCATGTATTTTGGGGAAAGTTTTCGTATTCTAAAGTGTTATGGTGCGGATGAAAGGACTTGAACCTTCACGCCGTGGGGCACCAGATCCTAAGTCTGGCGTGTCTGCCAATTTCACCACATCCGCACAACAATAATAAAGTGGTACGCCCATCAGGATTCGAACCTGAGGCCTACGGCTTAGAAGGCCGTTGCTCTATCCAGCTGAGCTATGAGCGCATAAAAACAAAGTGGCGCGCCCGATAGGAGTCGAACCCATAACCTACAGATCCGAAGTCTGTCGCTCTATCCAATTGAGCTACGAGCGCCCAAGTGGGGTGAGTGATGGGAATCGAACCCACGACCCTCAGGACCACAATCTGATGCTCTAACCGACTGAGCTACACTCACCATCTAACAAATGGTCGGGGTGAAAGGATTCGAACCTTCGGCCCTCTGGTCCCAAACCAGATGCGCTAACCAGCCTGCGCTACACCCCGAGGCATTGCGAGTTTAGCCTACTTATTGAAAAGGCGCATTGTAGCCAAAAAAATACGGTATGTCAAGAAAAATAAGCTTAAATTTGAAAATTTGTAAAAAATTTCGCTTCAAGCCGTGCAAACTCGGCTAAGAACAAATTTTGTATAAAAGAAAAAAGCTAGCCCAATCAGCCAAACGTTAAAAAACATCGCCTTAAAAATATCTTGCAACTCGCCGCCAAAAACATCCGCCACAAGCGAGTAAAGCGCGATTTGCAAAACTATCTGACGGGTAAAATTTAAAACAAAAACCGCCGCGGGCCTTTTGACGCCTTGAAGCGTCGAGCCGGAAAGATTTATGAGCGCGTAGCCTATAAACGCTAGCGAATTTACCGCAAAATAGCTCCTCGCCGCGCTCACGACCTCGGGCGTCTCGTCAAAAAACCCGACCAAAATCCCGCCTGGCCCAAGGCAAAAAGCCGCCGCAAAAATGCAGTAAATCGCTAAAAATTTGACCGAATAAGCGTAGCAGCCGCGCACTCTAGCGTATTCGCGCGCACCGAAATTTTGCGATACTATACCCAGCACCGCCGATGCGATGCCGGTCGTGGGCAGCATGACGATCTGCTCGATGCGAAGAGCTAGGCCGTAACCTGCGACCGCGTGCGTGCCGTAGCGGCTGATAAAGTGCATGAGAACGAGCCCGCCAAGCGACATCGAGAGGTAGTTTAGGCACGCAGGCAAGGCTTGGGCCAAAATTTTGCGGTAGATGGCGAGCTCGGGAGCAAATGAGCGTAAATTTAAAAAATTTATCATACCTGTTTTTGCGACTTTGACGCCTAAAAATAGCGAACCAAGAAGCTGCACCGAAGCCGTCGCCAGCGCTATCCCGCCGATACCCAGCCCGCAAAAATCCACGTAAAAAAAACAAAAGCCCAAATTTATAAAAAGTCCCGCAAAAAGCCAGTTTCGCAGGCTCTTCGTATCGCCCGTGGCTACCAGCACGCCGTTTAGCGATTTTATGAGTAAGAAAAACGGCGAAGCAAGAAATATCACGCGGTTATACGCCATGGCCTCGCGTAAAAACTCCTCGTTCGCGCCTAAAATTTTAAGCAGATGCGGCGTAAAAATAAAGCCCGAAATTCCCATAAAAAGCGCACAAAGAAAGACGAAAAACACGCCCTTTGCGGCGTAAATTTTAGCAAGTTTTTCTTTGCCGCCGCCAAGCGCGTTGCCAACAAGCGCCGTTAGTGCCGAGCCAAAGCCGAGCCCCACGCCCACGACGCTGATATAGAGCAAAAAACTCATCGAAAAGCCCGCCAGCGCCTGCGTCGATATGCGCGCGGCAAAAAATACGCCCGTCACGTTATAAAGCGTGTTAAAGCTCATCGCGACGCCCGCGGGCGCGGCTAGGCGCAACACGAGCTTGTTTACGGGCTCTTTTGTGAGATTCACTTGATTTTGAGCTCCAAAAGCGCATCTTTTACCTCTTTTGGCACGCGGTAGCTGTCGCGGATCTTTGAGATCGTTTTGTTGTGGGTAAATTTACTCAGTCGCCCACTCTCTAGCAGCTGCTGCCCTGCGCCGTCAAATTTGATAAAAACCTCGGCCAAACACCAAGCGGCCGCCATTTGCACGTAGTATCGCTCATCCTTTTCCTCGGCGCAAATTTCAAAAAACCGCTCCAGCGAAATCGCCCCAAAATTTCGCATAAAATAAACGTAGAAAAAGCGCTTTTCGTATTCTAAATTTGAACCCAGAGCCTGCTTTAGTAGCGCATCCACGTAGTGCGCATCGCTGAATTTAGGCTCAAAGCCGTCCGTCACGGCCCAGTTTGGCATCGTTTTGATAAACTCGCTAGCTAGCTTAAATTTAGCTTCGTCGTCTTTAACGAGCATTATCAAAAAGCCCTTTAGCATGAACTCCTCGTGAAAAAACGGCTCGTAATCTACGATTTGATTTAAATTTAGCCGAGCGAAATTTCGCTTTGCCAGACGTCTTAGCTCGGGAGTTTTTACGCCTAAAATTTCGGGGCTTTTGATGAGCTTTTGCGAAAACGCCGCTAGCTTTTGGCTCCTAAGTCCCTCTAAAATCTCTAAAAATTCGCCTTTTACGTCCACGCTAGCTCCTTTGCTTTTTAAATTTACCGCTCAAATTCGCCCCGTTTAAATTTGACGCCTCAAAAAAACAAAGCCGAAGCGTTAAATTTGCCGCCCTGCGCGCCTAAAAGCAAATTTAAAGGCTCAAATTTACTTTTGAGCCTCTTGCGCGCGTTTTGCAGACTTTTTGCGAGCGTAGATGTTGATGAGCTCGACACCCAGTGAAAACGCCATCGCAAAGTAAACGTAGCCCTTAGGCACGTGCATACCAAGCCCCTCGCCAACTAGCGTAAAGCCGATCAGGATCAAGAACGCAAGCGCGAGAATTTTGATCGTCGGGTTGTTGTCGACGAAATTTGAAATGCCCTTAGACGCGAACATCATCACGCCCACCGCAAGCATCACGGCTAGGATCATGATCTCGATGTGGTTTGCCATGCCCACCGCGGTGATGACGCTATCAAGCGAAAAGACGATGTCAAGCACGGCGATCTCGGCGATAACGACCCAAAAACTCGCATGCCCCTTGCCCGCCTCGCGCTCCTCGTGCTCGCCGCTGACGCTTGAGTGAATCTCGAGCGTGGACTTGCCGATGAGGAAAAGTCCGCCTAAAATCAGCACCAAATCGCGACCCGTGATCGTAAAATCAAACACGCTAAATAGCGGCTTGGTAAGCTTCATAATCCAAAATAGCGAAAGCAAAAGCGCAATCCTCGTTAGCATCGCAAGCGAAAGCCCTAGTATACGGCCTTTGTCGCGCTGCTCGGGCGGGAGTTTGCCCACTAAGATCGCGATAAATATGATGTTGTCGATACCAAGCACGATCTCAAGCCCCGTTAGCGTCACGAGCGACAGCCACGCCTCAGGCGAAAAAATCCAATCAAACATTTTTTTCCTTTTTTATAAATTAGGGCGCGATTATAGCCAAAACGGGTTTAAATTTGATTGAGCGAGCGGGTACGGGCGTTTGGGGATCAAATTTGGCGCTTTAACGCACGAATATTTGCGTTTTGAGGCGATTAAATTTGACGGATTTTGGTTCATTTTGTAGCGGTTAAATTTGACGCAATGAAATTTGATTTTGCAAAATACGGCGCAAACGGTTTTGTGGTTAAATTTTAGAAAATCCGAATTTAAGAAAAATTATCTTAGATAAAGGGCGTTTAAGCGATAAGCGGATAAAATTAAAATCTTTTGTGAAATTTAAAATGAAGTGGTGACCCCTACGAGACTCGAACTCGTGTTACCGCCGTGAAAGGGCGATGTCCTAACCGCTAGACGAAGGGGCCACGAATTAGCGGAAATGGGATTTTACATTAAAGATAATAAAAAATAGCTTAAACCAAGGATAAAAAATCATGAAAAAATTTTCCAAATTGGCTTTGAGTGCGCTTGCGTGCCTCGCGCTTGGCGGCTGTGCCGCGCTACAAAGCCAAAAATCATCAGACAAATTTACCGTCACCATCCTCACTCCGCCGCTAAAAATCAACGACGTGGGCTTCCTGCACAAAAGCGAAAATCAGCTAAATTTGCAAATTTATAGCTCCGGCGTAAATACGGTAAATCTCAAAATAAACGACAAAATTTGCATGAACGGCGCGTGTTTTGAGAAAAAAGAATTTAACAAAAAGTTCTTTTTGGAGGAGAGATACGACGACTTTTTCGCGGAGATTTTGGAGCGCAAGCCGCTGTATGACGGCGTAAATGTAATGACAAATTCGTGCGGTTTTATACAAGATATAAGTAAATATTCAATAAAATACGAAGTTTGCGGTAAAAATATCAGCTTTTTCGACGCTAAAAACCGCATAAAAATCATCATAAAAGAGCTTCAATGAAATTTATCGGCGCGCATGTGAGCATCGCGGGCGGCGTAGAAAACGCTCCGCTAAATGCGGCAAATATCGGCGCGAACGCCTTTGCGATGTTCGTCAAAAATCAGCGCCAATGGGAAGCCAAGCCGCTAACCCCAGAAAATATCTCCAAATTTAAACAAAATTTAAAAGCAGCGGGCATCGAGCCCAGGCACGTTTTGCCGCACAACGGCTACCTTATAAATTTAGGCCATCCAAGCGCCGAGCAGCGTCAAAAGTCTATTAACGCCTTTTTGGACGAAATTTACCGCGTAGAGGCGCTGGGCCTAGTGATGATAAATTTTCACCCGGGCTCGTATCTAAACGAAATTTCGCCCGAAATTTGCCTCCAAAATATCGCAAATTCCGTAAATTTCCTACTCGAAAATAGCCAAAACGTAAAGCTAGTCATAGAAAATACCGCGGGCCAGGGCTCAAATTTGGGCTTTAAATTTGAACACCTAGCCTTTATTATTAAAAACTGCATCGATAAAAGCAGGATCGGCGTCTGTCTCGACACCTGCCACACCTTTGCTGCGGGATACGACATCAGGGGCGACTACCGGCGCGTGATGAGCGAATTTGACGAGATAGTCGGGCGCGATATGCTGTGCGGCATGCATCTAAACGATACGAAATTTGACCTAGCCAGCAAAAAGGACCGCCACGAGAGCCTAGGCAAGGGCTTTTTGGGCTTAAAAACGTTTGAAAACATCATAAACGACCCCCGCACAGACGATATCCCGCTAGTTTTAGAGACGATCGACGAGAGTATCTGGGCGGACGAGATAAAAATTTTAAGAAACTTTAAAGGAGAATAAATGAGAAAATATATCGGCGTTTACCTAGCGGCTTGCTGCTGTCTAAATGCGGCGGGCTTTAAAATCCCCGAGCAAAGCGGCGATAGCATCGCGCTTTTAAACTCAAACGTCGCGACGAGCTTTGGACCCGACGCAGCCTATAATAACCCTGCAAATATGATATTTTTAGACGGCGGACACTACTTTGAAGGCTCGCTAACCTACCTGCATATGGCAAAGACAAAGTATAGGCACTTTAGCGGAGCTAAATTTACCTCAAAAAGAGCAGGCGCGCTAGCTCCGACTTTTCATTACGTTTCGCCGCAGTTTGGCGATTGGCGCTTTGGCCTATCAGTCGTCGTGCCTGCGGGAATGTCGATGAGATGGGACGAAAATCTACCTAAAGCCACCTCTAAAAAATTCGACCTAAAAGTGATCGAGGTAAATCCTAGCGTCGCCTACGCGCTAACCGATAACATCGCGTTAGGCTTTGGCCTCCGCGCCGTTTACGCTAGAGGAGAGGCCGTGCAGGAGGCCCCCGGCGCCCTACCAGCCTCGCAAGACATCAAGGGCGACCGCGTAAATTTCGGCTACAACGCGGCAATCACCTATAAACCGACTTCAAATTTGAGCCTAGCGGCCACCTACCGCTCGAAAGTAAATATGAATCTAAAAGGCGACACCGACATTAGCGCGCCGGCGCATCCGAGAGGAGCATTTCCGAGCGGCTCGTATAGCGGCAGCGCAAAGCTATCCGTACCGCTACCTGCGAGCTTAAATTTAGCCCTATCGTATAAAATCGCAAACACCACGCTGCTATTTGACTTTGAGAGAACTTATTGGTCGGCGTGGAAAGAGCTTGACTTCAACTACCCGGGTGCATCGGCCGCTCACTACCGCAACCCGTTTTTTGCGGCATTTGACGCTTCTAAAAAGCGCGACTGGAAGGACAGCAACGCCTACCGCATCGGCGTAGCGCACGACGCGACGGACAAACTCCGCCTGATGGGCGCGGTTACGTTTGACGAGGCCGCCTCTAGAGCCGATACCACGGGCTTTGATCTGCCCGATACCAAAGCCGTCATCTACGCAGCGGGCTTTAACTACAAATTTACGGACGCTTTGGAGCTGGGAGCTAGCTACTTCTACCAAGACAGAAAGGCGCGCGACGTGCACTACTACTCAAACGCGTCGGGGCTTTATCCAAACGGCAAATTTGAGCGCGGCAACGCTCAAGCTATAAATTTGAACGTGAAATATAAATTTTAAGGTGCGGCCATGAACTACCCTTACGAAAATTTCGAGGATATGCTAAACGCCGCGGTCGATAAAAACGGCGGCGGTATCGCGATCTACACCGAAACGGACAAAATAAGCTACAAGCAGCTACGCGCGGACGCCTTTACGCTGGCCGCGTTTTTACAAGGCATGGGCGTGAAAAAGGGCGACCGCGTCGCGATGATCGTAAATAACTCGCCGGAGTTTATCGCCAGCTACTTTGCCGTCACGCTGCTAGGAGCCGTGGCCGTGCCGATAAATACCTTTTTAAAATACGAAGAATTTGAATACATCATAAACGACTGCGGGGCGAAATTTCTCTTTGCATCTGCCGAGCTAGCCAAAGAGATACGCGGGCTAGAGAGCAAAACCGCGGTAAAAAAGATCGTCTGGATCGGCGATAGAGCCGAATTTGACGGAAACAATATCGCCTACGCGCACGCGCTAAACTGCCGTATAGAGCTAAATTTGACCGACCGACCAAAGCTTGACGATCTAGCGCATATCATCTACACCTCGGGCACCACGGGTAAGCCAAAGGGCGCGATGATCAGCTACCGTAACCTCATCTCAAACGTCCAAGGCGCGCACGAGGTCTTTCACGTGCGTATGAAAGATAGATTTGCCGTGTTTTTGCCGATGTTTCACAGCTTTACTCTCACGGCGATGGTGTTACTGCCGATATTTGCGGCGTGTTCGCTTATTTTGGTGAAGTCCATTTTCCCGTTTTCAAACGTCCTAAAACAGGTCCTGCTCAAACGCGCGACCGTGTTTTTAGGCGTGCCCGCGATCTATACGGCTATCGGCAAGGCCAAAATCCCGTGGTATTTTCGCTGGTTTAACTGCATTAGGATTTTCATCAGCGGCGGCGCGCCTTTGGCAGAGCAGACTATTACCGATTTTCGCGTTAAATTTCCGCGCGCGGTACTGATAGAGGGCTACGGCCTTAGCGAATGCTCGCCTATCGTCTCGGCAAATACGATGCAAAAACAAAAAATCTCAAGCGTCGGCTTGCCGCTGCCGGGCTACGAAGTAAAATGCATAAACGACGAGATGATGGAGCTACCAGCAGGCGAGGTCGGCGAGCTAATCGTAAAAGGCGACTGCGTGATGCAGGGCTACCTAAATATGCCAGACGCTACCGACGAGACGATCGTAAACGGCTGGCTGCGCACGGGCGACCTCGTTAAGATCGACGAGGAGGGCTATATCTTTATCGTCGACCGCAAAAAAGACCTCATCATCTCAAAAGGCATCAATATCTACCCGCGCGAGATCGAGGAGGTGCTGTTTAAACTGCCCCAAGTCGAAGCCGCCGCCGTTATCGGCGTCAGAGATGAGCACGCAGACGAGGAGGTCACGGCGTTTATCCAGTTTAAAGAAAATATGAGCCTAGACGAAAAAGATATCCGCGCGCACCTCAAAAAACACTTGGCGAATTTTAAAATTCCAAAGACGATTTATTTTAAAGACGAACTGCCTAAAAATGCGACGGGCAAGGTACTCAAGCGCGTTTTAAAGGATCAGATAAGGGGTGAAATTTAGTGCGGTTTTTGATAGAGTTTATCGGCGGAGAGCAAAATTCTAAAATTTCCTCGCTCATAAAATGCAGCGAAAACGAGGCGAAAATTTTACGCCACTTAAGCAAAAACTACGTCGAGGGCACCCCGCAAAGTAGCGCTTACGACGTGCTTTGCGCGGTTTTTGGTAGCGAGGAGTATAAATTTTTAGCAGGCCTTGCAGACGTACAAAACCTGTTAGAGAGCGGCTGGATCGTGCAGGGCTTTTCTATATTTAAAAACCCTAACGCAGATGGTGCTGGCTCAAATTTACTCGGCCTACTTCACAGCGAGATCTCGCTCTCGCCGCTTTTTCTTAAAATTTTAGAAGAGGGCGAGTTTGGGCTTACGCTACCATCAGTCGCGCCCTATGCCGATCATCTTGATTATCTAAAAGATCAGTTTTTGCGCGTGGAACTTTACGGCAAGCTCTCGTTTTTTAGCAAAAACGTATCAAGCGACGCCAAAAGCCGCCTCGAAAAAGACGTAAAAGAGCTAGAAGCCATCATCGAAAAACGGCTAAATTTAAGCAAAATTTCGATCTCCGTCGAGCAAATTTTCAAAGACAACTCGCTAAACGACAAAGAGCAGCTGATTTTCCTCGCGCTTTTAAAGGAAGAGTACGTCGGCGAAACGGATGCCAACCGCGATCTAAACGCACTTGTAGGGATTTTGAGCGCGGATGAATTTGAACGCATCAAAAACCGCGCCCTGCTAGACGAGGGCTCAAAGCTGATCGAAAACGGCCTCATCGACTACGACGAGTCGCTAAACGCTTACGGCGGCTTTAGCAGGACGTTTTACATAACCGACGAAATTTTACAAAGCGTAATGCACCCAAAAACCGAGAGCAAAAGCAAAAAACTAGCGCTAGAAACTCTCGTAAAAGAGCAGGAAATCTTTGAGCTCATCGAGCCATCGACCGACATAAACGACGTCGTGCTAGACGTCAAGGTAAAGGAGCTACTAGATGCGATCCTAAAGCAAGTAGATCGCCGCGTGCTGGCGCGCCTATCTAGCTGGGGTATCAAGTCGCGTAAAAACGTGGACGCCAAAATCATCTTTTACGGGCCGCCGGGTACAGGCAAAACCATGAGCGCGCTAAGCCTCGCAAAGAGCCTAAAAAAGCAGGTTCTTAGCTTTGACTGCTCTAAAATTTTGAGCAAATACGTCGGCGAAAGCGAGCAAAACGTGCGTAAAATTTTCGATACCTACAAAGAAATCTGCGCCAAAAGCAAGAGCGAGCCCGTGCTACTGCTAAACGAGGCCGATCAGTTTCTAAGCACGCGCGTCGAGGGCGGAAGCGGCGCGGATAAAATGCACAATCAAATGCAAAATATATTTTTGGAGCAAATCGAGCGATTTGAGGGCGTACTCATCGCCACGACGAACTTCTTGCAAAGCCTAGATATCGCGTTTTCTCGCAGGTTTGATTATAAGATCGAGTTTAAAAAGCCCGACCTCGCCGCTCGCCTTGCGATCTGGCGCAAAGTGCTGCCCGAAAATGCGAGCTTTGAGGAAAATTTCGACGTCAAAGAGCTGGCTAAATTTGAGCTAAGCGGCGCGCAAATCATGCTGGCGCTCAAAAACACCGCGCTAAAAGTCGCCGTACGCGAGGACGGGATATTTACGATGAGCGACTTTGAAAGCGAGATCAAACGCGAGATGAGCTCAAATTTCGGCGAGGATAAGAGAGTCGGGTTTGACGGGTAGATTTGGGTTCGTTTAAATGGCTTTGTAAATGCTGCTCAGCTAAATTTACCAGACCCGGACGCGAACCGATCCTAAATATTTTAAGCTAATAGCCATAAAAAATGATGCCGATACGACTATCTCGGACGGCGTTATCAAGCTAGGAGAAGAGGCTAAATTTCGAACGACGAGAGCTATTTTCATGGGTAAATTAACAGCAGGGGCATATAGGGTCATCGTAGAGACGATAGACGATAAACCGGAGCTAGAGAACTTTAATGCCCTAATTTGGGTTAATTACGACTCTGCAAAGTAGACGACAAAAGTTGTATCGGTAGCGACCGCTGGCGCTAAAGTAAATTTAGCTTGCGGGCTTTAAAAGCAATAGCGAAAAATCCGTTCGGGAGCAAATTTTAACCTGGCTATCAAATATCGCCTGATGCCGTCAAAGGCGGACGTGGCGCAAAATTTGGCAAATTTAGGCTTCTTTTTAAATTTGCCGTTCTGCATTTTGCTAGCGACCAAAACGAGCATCAAGATTTTAGCGTCTTTTGGGTGGTAAATTTTGCTTGTGCGGTTTGCGATTCGTTCTTTGCTCCGTATCCGAAACGGCGCAAAATAAGGTAAACGTCTGATTTTTGCGGTTACTCGCTAAATCCTCGCCCCGCTTTTAAAATCTCATCCCTTAGCATTTCGTGTCCGGCCGATAGAGCAGCGATCTTGTCTAGTTTTTCGCTCTTTATCTGCACAAATTCGCTCTTTAACGCCGACAAAATTTTATTTAAAAATGACGCGTTTCCCAGCATCTCATTTTCAAATTCGTATAAATTTAGCGACAGCAAAACGCGGTCTTGCACCTCGTCAAAGCTCGGGATAAAGAGCGCAAAGCCGTTTTGCTCGTGTGCGCGCATCGAGCCCGCGATCTTTTCTTTTAGAAAATGCACGGCGATTTTAACGGCGTTTTCGTAGTTTGCGGCGACTTTGAGATTTAGCTTTTCAAAAAATAGCGCCGTCTTTTGCAGCCCTTTAAATTTCGCCGTCTCATAGTCTCGCAAAAACGTCCTATACACCTGCCCCGCATACGTCCTAACGTCGGCAAACAGGGTATCGGAATGCGTTTCATCCTCTTTTTGCGCGTTTTCAAATTCTGATTTATAAATCATAAATTCTCGCTCCAGCCGTGCGTAAATTTCATCTAGCGCCGCGCCGATCTCCTCTTGCAGCGCGCTTAAGCCCCGCTTGTACGTTCTAAAAAATTTGGCGAATTTCACGTCGTTATAGATGAGTTTTGAAAATACCTCGTCGCTATCAAAATCCACCGCCTCATACGTGCTAGCTTCAAAATACTCGCCCTTTAGCAGCGTTTTTCGCGGCGAGTATTTATACTTTTTCACGCTTTTTAGGCTGGCTAGGATCTCGTCTGCAACGAGCTTTGCAACGTGTTTTAGCTCGTTAAAGGCTAGCTCGATTTTCGGTTTAAAATTTTCTTGCACGGCTTTTAAATTTGACTCCAGCTCGGCGTCAAATTTAGCGATTATCTCGCCGGCTTTTTCGTAAATTTTAGCGATTTTTTCGTGCTGAGCGGCATTTACGGCAACCAGCCTAGAGCACTTTTCGCGCACGAATTTTTCTTTTATCTCTTCGCCGCCAAAAAGCTCTCGGATAGCGCTTATCGCCGCACCAAAATTCGACTCTGCTAAAAGCGCCGCGTCACCGTTTGTCTGAGCCGTTACGGCCTGCTTTGCAGAAACCGCGATAATGCGCTCGAAAAATCGCCCGTAAGTCGTTTGCGCGTGAGTTTTGAGCCTCTCAAGCTCGTCCTTGCTTAGCTTATCTTTTTGATTTAGCAAGCAGATCGCCGTTTTGCCCCCGCCAGCCAAAAACTCCTCGATCTGCGCGGCTTCGCTAGCGCGCGCGGCGTTGTCGGCCAGGCTTAGCCAGATGACGCCAGCGACGTCTTTTAGCACCTCGTGCGTGACGGCGGTGTCGGCTTTTGAGAGCGAATTTAGCCCCGGCGTATCGACGAAATTTACCAACTTTAAAATTTCAGAGGGCGCATAAACGCAAAGCCTGCTCACATCATCGCCAAACACGCGCTGATCGACGAATCGCCCTATCTCCTCGACGCCTAGATACAGCTCTCTGCCGTTTTCGTAAAGCACGCCAAGAGCTGGCGCGGCGCCGTATCTGATAAAGGTCGGCTTCGAGGTCACGGGCGTTAGGCCCGAGGGTAAAATCTCGCTACCCAAAAGTGCGTTTAAAAACGTCGATTTGCCGCTAGAAAACTGCCCGACTATAGCGACCGTAAGCGGGCCGGATAAAAACAGATCGAGTTTATTTAGCTCCTCTTTTAGCTCGGCGCTGGGGTGAAATTTGGGCTCGGTTAGCTCGTTTTGCAGCCGCCTAAATCGCCCGTGAAAATCGTCCGAAAATATCTTAAAATACCGCGTTTTATACGCGTTTATAAACTCCTCAAACACTTTTCAGCTCCAAATTTATAGCATTTATCGCCTCGCTTTGCGAGTTTAGTCGCTCTAGCTCGCGCGAGTCTCGCCCGCTAGTTTTTGCTAGCTCGGCAAGCTCGTTTTTTAGGGCTTCTTCGCTGATTGCGAGCATCTTTTCTTGCTCTTTTAGCGCGGCTTCGATCTGCTTTTTAAACTCGCTTTTTTCAAATTCGCTAAGCTCGAAAACGAAGTTTTTGATCCTCTGGGCGCCCAAAAACTCCTCCGCGGCCACTTTGGCGGCCTCGGCTACGCCTTGCGCGCCCGCATTTGCCGCACCAACCACAGAGTCGGCGACCTGGGCGCACTCTAAATTTATCCCTTTTGATTGTAGATAGTCGTTTATGCTAAAGACCTCGGCGGCGGCTGTTTTACCCTCAAATTCGCCGAATTTTAGCGCGATATTTTGCGCGCACGCGGCGATTTGCCGCACGATTTCGTTGCGGTTTTGTCGCATCAAGGCGGCAACGCCGTCTTTGATCGTCGTTTGCGCGATGCGCGAGAGGCGCTGCGGGTCGATCTTTTGTTTTTTAGAGGCCGCGTAGTTTACGTCGTCTGCGACGCGCTGCTTTAGCGTTTGTGCAAGAGATTTTAGCCCAAGCTCGTAGCTAGCCGCGGTTTTAGCCGTATCTAGGCGCTCTAGCTCCTCTTTTACCGCGTCTCTCACGTCCTCTAGTCGGCTAGCTAGCGCAGCTTTTTGCTCGTTTAGTTCAGAAAGCTTTTGCGACAAGCTCAAATTTGAGCCCGTTAGCTTTAAAATCTCGCTTTGCGTATCCGCCGCAAACTGCGCGCAGACGCGGCCGAGCTCCTTTTTATACGCCTCGATGCCAAGGCGCGATTTTTGGCTATTTTGCCCAAAAAGCGTCTCGTAAAGATACTCCTTAAACTCCTCGACGCCGCTGTTTTGCCCGCCCTCAAAGTAGCTTTTAGCACTCACGGCGAAAAACTCAGCCCCGACGCCAAGCCCCCGCGTACGCTCCTCGACGCTCTTTTTGGCGTAGGCGGCGACCTCGTTTAGCTCGCCCACCTTTAGCACGTCCGCGTGCGTGAGCAGCACGGCGAGCCTCACGGCGTGGGAGTTTTGCAGGCTTGAGACGATGAAGTCCAGATCCTTTTGCGTGGCGCTTTGCGAGACGTTCATCAGGTGCACCATAAGGTCGCACTCCCGCATAAACCTCCGCACCAGCTCCTCGCGCGCAGCCACCGCGTCGTCGATGCCGGGCGTATCGATGATGCGCACGTTATCCTTTAAAAGCTCCAAATTTTCGTAAAGCTCGACGCTTTTTACAAATTTAGCGTATTTGGAGTCCGCCGAGGTGTAGCGCTTGATCTCGTCGGTTTTAACAGTCTTACTAGCCGGCGGTTCGGAGCAAATCTCGCTCGCGTTAGGGTTTTCAAATTTAGCCGCTAGCTCGTCGTCGTCCGCGTTAAATTTTACGTTTAAATTTTGCGCCGTTTCGCTCTCAAATTTAACGCCCGCTCCGCCGTAAATTTGGGCTATTTCGTCATCTTGATCTTGCGCTATACCAAGCTCTTTTAGCTCAGCCTCGCTCCAAAAATTTACCCTTGCAAAAGGCTCGGGTGCATACTTTAGCATGGTCAAATTTACGGTTTCTGGCACATTTGAGGCGCCCAGGATTTTCTTGCCCAGTAGCGCGTTTAGCAGGGTTGATTTGCCCGCGTTTATGACGCCCGTAACCGCGACGTTAAACTCGAGCTCAAGCGCTTTTTGGCGCGCTTTTGTCGCCGCATTTGCGACGTTAGCGCCCGGGTTTAGCGACAAAATTCGCTCGCAGATATCGTTTAGCGCGTCTATTTTTTGGTGAAAGACGTCCGATTTTTTAAAATTTGAGCCCTCTTGCTCGTTTTGTGTCGGCAAATCAGCGCCGAGGGCCTGCAAAAACTCCGAAAGCCGCTTAAAATGCGCGGCGGAGATTATGTTTTCGTTTTGCAGGATTTCTAAGGCGGCCAGAAGCTTTGATTTTGAGATTTTTGCTGATTTTAGAGCGTTTATCGCGCCTAGCTGAGCGCACTGGAGGCTGTATATGTCGGCCTTTAACCCAAGCGCGTGAAGGATATCCCTAAACTCCTTTAGCGCCATAAATCTATCGAAATTCTCCGCATCCGCCGCGAGTAAAACGGCGAGGCTTTGCTCGTCTGCGAGAATTTGCGTTTTGGGGTCTAAAAATAGCTTAAGAGCGCCCCAAATTTCGCTTAAAAATTTATCCGTATCCACCGCTTCGCCTTTGGTAAAATTTGCGTCCGCAAGGTCGCTTTCAGGGCGAAATTTAGCATAAATTAAATTTAAACAAGCTTGGGCGGCGGGTAGATTTGAGGTTAAATTTAAATCCGTTTGCGCAGCCTACAATAACAGCGCGAATTTGACGGTATGGCCGCGCCAAATCCCGCAAATTTAATCAAATTTCGCGGGATTTTAGCAAATTTATACCGCGCCGCGTAAATTTAGAGCGTTTAAATTTAGAGGCTATATTGGGCTTCTTGCTTTTTATAGTATTTTTAAGCGCCGCGTAGAGGTTTGGCGCCGTAGAAACGACGGTAAATTTACCGTCCTAAGGCAAAGGCTGGGATATCCCACGCGCCGTGCATGCCGCCCGCGCAGAGGATTTTATCGGCGCTAATCGCCAAAAGTAATAAAGCAGGCTGTATCTGCGTCTGCTTCGAGGACTTGATTTTGGCCTTTGCAGGGAAGTTCGCGCGTATATGAAGGCCGCGTAGCCGTCCGCGCCGTCAAAATAGCTCAAAACATAGCTAGCTCATGAGGCCGCCTCGTAATGCCTGCGCGTAAAGCTTTTGTGCGAGCTTTTGGGGCTTCTTTACCGAGGTTTTTGAGAAAATTTGCCATTTCTTAATCGGCGGTTTATTTGGACTTTAAATTCGGCTCAGGTTCGCCCCAAAATTTAAGGGCTTTTGCGAGAGCTTTTTGTCGCGGATTAGGCCGTTTGCGTCTTTGTAACGCAGATAGCCTCCGACTACTTGCTTTTGATTATCGTTTAGAAGGCTAAACTGCGACAAAGTATAGTCGGTAAGATGGATAAAAGTAAATTCCAAATCAAAGCGGTACTTGCCTCTTAAATCGGCCATGAGAAAAGCGGGTAAACAAAGAACATCCCTTTGCCGTCAAAAAAGGCGGGCGCTACGTTGTATTTGTCCGAATTTTGGGCGGATATCTGCGGATATCTTGCGAATCTTGCCATTCGTCTTGCGCTTTGCGGCGCGTTATTTCCTCCGTCTAGGCGTAGTCGTCAATGGCGTCGGCCTCGCTAGCCCTATGCCGCCGCACAGCCTCGCTCTGGCAAAGGCTTTTTGGTCTCCTTTACGAGCCCCTTTATCTACCACTCGCGCCACTCCTCGGTTATGTCTACGTCCTCGCCTAACTCTAGCCCCGTTTTACGCACGAGCGCGTCTATCCACTCCCACAGCTCTTCGCGCTCCACGGTCTCTATAAGGCCGTATTTGTCGTTGATTTTATTTAGGGCTTTTACGAGCTTTGCGGTGCGGCTATAGACGGCTGAGGCGCTTTTCTTTTGCGTAGCTTCGCACAGAGTTTGCGCGTAGCTAGCCAGAGCCGCCTCTACGGCCGCGATACTCTGCTTGCTAAACATATCGTCACCCTCAACCATACGTTTTCGCCACGCCGCCATAGGCGTTTTGGCGCCAAGCACTTGGATTTCGGGGATGCGGCTTGGGTCTATGTTTTTATTTTGCGACCGCAGACGCGCTTTTAGGCGGGCGCGCTCTTTTTCGTGCAATTCCAATTTAAACAACCTAATCCAGCTCAGCCTCTCGTCAAAATTTAATGGTACTATCAAACGAAATTCCTCAAAGAAAGCGTCGTAGCCAAACCCGTAATCCGTTTTGCATTTACCCGTGAGCTTCTTGCCTATTTTTTCCTCGACGGTCTTTTTATCGTCGCCTAAATTTAAGCCAAAAGGCAAATCTACGACCGAATTTCCGCCCGCTTTTTCGGGATAGACGCTAATCTCGTGCAAAATCAGCTGGTCTTTTTCTTTATTGTAACTGCCGATGGGCTCTCCGTACATATCCGCATATCTTACGTAGCCCGTAAATACGCTATAAACCCCTTTTTCGTCATTAGTTGCCCTCACCCAAAACAAATTACCGTAAGAATCGTATTTGGGCGTGGGGTTACTCGGCAAACCGCACCGCGCTAAAAACTCTTTAACCTCTTTAGAGTGGATCGGTCTGCCAAGCAAATCTTGAAGCTTCATATTTTCCCTTTTAGCAAATTCGTTTTGGAGTTTTTGGATACGCAGGGCTAAATTTAAAGCATTTTAGCGCGCCTTTAGCGGACGCGGACTGAGTAAATCCTGCTAAAAAGAGTAAATTTAACGCTTAATTTCGCGCAGGCTTGATTAAATTTGGCCGAATTTACGGGGTTTGCTAATTACACCGCGGCTCTAGGCGAGATGAGAGCGTCCTCAAAGTCCGCATGCGTCTCTTCGCTCATGATGCGTAAAATTTTACTGCGCTTTATCTTCGCGTCGTCTTTAAATATCGCGCGCACCTTATCCATGCCCGCGTAAAAATCGCGCATGAGCACGAGGCAAAGATACCTGCCAAATCCCGTCGGCACGATGCGGCCGCCCTCCTCGTAGATAGCGCCGACTAGCTTTAGTAAATTTAGCTCCGCAAATAGCTCTTTTTTGATATTCGCGCCGTTAAATTCGTCGTATTTGGCGATATTTACGCCGCCGTCAAACAGCTCGGTGAGGAAGATATACTTTAGCCGTTCTTTTTTCGTAAAGCCGCACTTTGCGATAACGGGGCTTTCGCCGCTTTTAACGCGGCGGCCGTAGTCGAGCAGATTAAAGGCGTTGATAACCAGCTCGCCGTTTAAAAAGCTAAACGCGCCGCTACCCACGCCCACGTACTCGTGGTGGCTGCCGACGTATTCGTCGCGTAAATTCGCGCTATCTCGGCCGAACGCCCAAGCGTTGCTTTGATGATAGTCGCTAAAGCTCTCGCAAATGATCTCGTAAAATTCGCGCTCGTTGTCGCTATCTGCGACGCCTAGCGACTTTGCGATCGCATCGCGCGTAAGAGGCGACTTCATCAGAGGATAAAACGTGATCTGCTCGGGAGCTATGGATTTTGCGATCTTGATGTCGTTTTGCAGTTGCTCTTTGGTTTGATTAGGAAGGTTAAAGATAAGATCAAGGCTCATAACCGGTAGCACGCCAATAGCCTTTTTCAGCTTTTCTTGCAAGGCCTCGCTAGAGCCGAATTTCTCGTATCTGGCTACGCGTTTTAGCGTCTCGTCGTCAAAGCTTTGTACGCCCACGCTTAGGCGGTCGATGAGTCCTTGAAATCTCTTTAAATTTTCGGGCCGGATGTGGTTTGGATCGCTCTCGCAGGACACGTCTTTGATACTAAAGAGCTCTTTAGCCAGTACGAGCGTTTTTTCAAGCTCGGGTTCGTTTATAAGCGTCGTGCCGCCACCGACGTAAAGCGAGCCGAAATCAAAGCCTGCGGCCTTAACCTGCCGCATCTCTTGCCTTAAATTTTCAAAATAAATTTTAGCCAGCTCCTGCTCGTAATGATACTTGTGAAACGAGCAATACGGACAAAACGTGTGGCAAAACGGCACGTGAGCGTAAAGCATGTACTCGGTATTTTCGCGCGGCGTTTTTACGTATTTTTGATCTAGGATGTCGATATTTAGGCCGTTATAAAGAGATTTTTGCATGGTATTATGGGCGTAATTAATCGCAAATCTTTCTATAATATTCTTAAAACCCATAATTAATTTTCTCCCGTAAATCCAAATTTATGTTCGTAAGGATATCTAAAATTTTATTAATCTCGCCTTGAAAAGGGCTGAATTTGCCGAAGTTTTATCAAAATCGGGCGTAAAATTTAAAATTTCAGCCCGTATTTTGAAGCAAAAATCTACCTGCATATCCTTGATGTTGTTTGCTTTGCGCAAAATTCGCCGCCAAGTTACAGCTTGCTTAGGATTTAACATAACGGTTTTGGGTAGCCGCGGCTAGATAATTTACCGAGCTTAGGGCGTGTCGCCCGCCTTTTGCTTTGAGATTATCAGGCTTGAGTCCAGTTCGAATTTCTCTCCGCTTTTAGTCTGCAGATAGTAAAATTTACCCAGAGCCGACAGAATTTTGACGTTGTAGAGATTTACGGTGTCGTCTTGCTTCCAAGCGTACGTTTTACAGATGGGAGAGAGATTTATCGCGCTTGCCTTGAGCGAGCCGCTACGATTGCCGTTTTTACCGTACGTTAAAACCGAGTTTTCAAAAACGACCTCATCGCTAGACGCAACGCCTATATCTGCGTCGTTAGCGTCTATAAATTTTATCTCGTCGTTTACTCCGCTAAAAATATACGTCTCATTGCCGTCTTTTACGGCTAGCTCGGCTTTATTGTACGAGACGATTTGCGCCTTTTGTTTTGCGTAGCAGCCGTCCTTTGCTCCGTCGCCGATGCAGCCGTTTTGATTATTTTGGCAAACGCTTTTTGGCAAAGCGTTTAAGGCGTCTTTTTTGAGCGATAGCATTTTGTAGTTTATATTTCCCAGATCGGCTACTTGGACGATTTTACCGCTCATAACCGCGACGATGACTAAATTTATGATTATCAAAGACCAAAAAATTATCTTAAAATCATCTATATCCTTAGACGTTATAAGCGCTCTAAACAAAACGGCGAAAAATGCCATAAAAAGCATCAAAAAAGCGGTAGTAAACCCATCCTCGCTCACGCGGACGTAGGCAAGCAGAGCTACCATAAACGGAATCGAAAACGATAGCAATCCGTGCGATATCATAAAAAATAAAAGAGGAATGTCAAATTTACTGTTTTTAAAGCTGCAAAGTAGGCAAAATATGACTATCGCCGCTATAATCAACAGGAAATAAGAATTTAAAAAATCTACCGCGCTCGGGCAAAAATATCCTGCACCGACAAATGCTATGCCCGCAAGCGTAGCTATCAGATAAATCGCGTAAAAAGGCGTTTCGTTTTTTTCGCCGCCGTCGTAAGAAACGATCAAAACTAAATGCAAAGCAGGAAATATATATAAAATAACAAATAAACCAAAACCCGATATCGCTAGCGCGCTAAGTAACGAAAAGATGCTGTCGCTGCCGGATACCGAGAAAAATCCGACATTTTGCGAGAAGATAAAATATATTATAAATGGAATCAGCCCCAAAAGCGCGATTAGAATCTGATAGTATTTTTTCACGCGGCAAATTTGCTCCGAGACGAAAAGCTTGATACGCTTTTGATTATATACTTCGTTATATTTTTTGTAAACGTCCGAATCGCGGCTTAATTTATCCAAATTCGCAAGCAAATTTACCTGGCGATAAATTCTGTCGTTTAGCTCGTCTATATCCGCAGCCGTTTGCGAATAATTATCGCAGCTAAGGTTTTCAAATTTAGCCAGTCTATCTTTTAACAGACCGATTAGTCCCGAGACGTCCTTGTCGCACTCTTTATTTTTAAGCGTTTTGATAAAATCGCCGTACTCCTTTATGGCGCTATTTTTTTCTTGGATTAACTTTTTAAAATTATCCATTAAATTTACTTCAAATTTTTAAAACTTATCGGCAACTCCAAATTTAGCCCCTTCACAAGCCTTATACACTCTTGCAAATCATCGATGCTTTTGCCGCTTACTCGCACCTCTTCGCCGCGGATCGCCGCAGTTACTTTTAGCTTTGCGTCCTTGATCGCTTTGGTGATTTTTTTTGCATTTTCGCTATCTAGAGTGTCGTTTAGCTTTAGCGTCGCCTTTAAATTTGCGCCGCTAGCGCTCTCGCGTTTGCTTTCAGTCACGGCTACGGGTGGGATGTTTCGCTTGATGAGCTTTGAGATCACGATGTCTTTTAGCGCGTCGATTTTGTTGTCGCTAGAGCTAAGAAGCGTGATGATTTTTTCCTTTTCGTTTAGCTCCACCTCGGCCACAAGCCCCTTAAAATCATATCTCGCCGCGATCTCCTTTTTCGCCGTTTCTAGCGCGTTTTTGACCTCCATCATATCGACCGCCGCGCTTATATCAAAACTATGCTCAGTTGCCATTTTTATCCTTTCAAAAATTCTTTTATATTTTCTACGATTATCGCTACGAGCCGCTGCCTAGCCTCAAAACTCGCCCAAGCCACGTGCGGAGTGAGTATCAAATTTTCCTTATTTTTGATACTAAGCAGCGGATGATCCGCGCGCATAGGCTCGGTCTCTAGCACATCCGAGGCAAAGCGCAAATTTCGCCCGTCTATCGCGCGGGCTACGGCGTTTTCGTCCACGATGCCGCCGCGTCCGAAGTTCATCAAAATCGCGCCCTCTTTCATCAAATTTAGCTCCCGCTCGCCGATCAAATTTTGCGTTTTTTCGTTTAGCCCAGCATGGATACTCACGATGTCGCAGCCGCTTAAAAGCTCGTCTAAATTTTGCCTTTTAAACTCGGCGTTTGCGTTTGCGCCGCTAGTGGAGTAGTAGCTCACCCCCGCGCCAAATGCCGCCGCGATGCGCGCCACGCCTCTGCCGATCTCGCCAAGGCCGATGACGCCAAAGCTCTTGCCCGCTATCTCGCCGATACTGCGGTCTAAATTCGTAAAAATTTCGCTCTTTGCCCACTCGCCGCTTTGCGCGTAGTTATCGTAAAATTTGATGCGATTGGTTAGCGCGAAAAGACAAGCAAACGTATGCTGCACGACGCTAGCGGTGGAGTAACCCGCGACGTTTTTTACCGCGATGCCTTTTGACGCGGCGTGAGCGAGATCGACGTTGTTCATACCAGTCGCGCTGATGCAGATTAGCTTTAAATTTGACGCGTCCATCGTCTCTTTGTCGATCACGACTTTGTTCGTGATGACGACGTCTACGCCCTTTAGCCGCACTATACGCTCGTTTGCGGCGGTCGTCTCAAAGCTAACAAACTCGCCAAACTGCCCAAAAATGTCCAAATTTACGTCGCTTCCAAGCGTCGCGGCATCGAGGCAGACTATTTTCATTTTACGTCCTTATTTGATAAAGTGCCCCACGAATTTGGAGTAGTTGTCTAAAATTTCGCCGCCTCTGCGGTATCCTAGCGCGCAGGCCTCATAGGCGAAAAATACGCCGGCTTGGTAGCTGTTATTGGCGGCGTCTTTGTTAAATTCGTAAAATTCCTGATAGATCGCGCGGTTTTGACCGTAGTCGCCGCCGTTTTGTAAGCTCACTCTACCGTCGGCCTCGATCACGCTCACGTTTGCGCCCTCTCGCCCAAAAACCGGCTTTTTCACGCATCTTTTGCCCGCGATCGGCTTGTCGCTAGCTTGCAGTAAAAGCGGGTGATTCGGGTAAAGATCCCATAAAATTTTTAAAATGCCTTTGCTTTGGAAAAGCAGCGTGTATGCGGGATTTAGGATGATGGCTTTTTGATTTTGGACGATGTTTTTTAGGATGATGGCTAGCTCGCCTTCCTCTACGGCGATGTCCTCCCACGGCACGAGCTTGAACCAATACTCGTAGTTTTCTCCGTCAAAAAACACGCCCTCCTCGTCGTTAAACACGACCTCGTGGACGTAAGCAAACGCCGTGTGAAAGCCCGCCTCCTCGGCGATATACTGCAGTAGCTTCACGGTCTGCTCGTCCTCGCTACTGCCGGCCACCGAGCTAAATAAAATTTTCCAACCCTCGTAGTGCTCGCTAAAGCTCTCGGTCTCCTCATCTAACGTCACAAGTCGCCTAAAATTTTGCTTTAACGCGTCATAAAGGTCGTTAAACTGCGCGCTCTCGTCCATGCGGTTAAATTTAAGCGCCGCCCACTGGATGATCGCCGTCTCAAACACGGCCGTCGGGGTGTCGGCGTTAAATTCGATGAGTTTTATCGGCTTTCCGTCTAGCCCGCCTGCAAGGTCAAATCTACCGTAGAGATGCCAGTGTACGTCGTTTTCCCAGCTTTCGCGCACGAGATCTACGAGATTAAACGGGATGCCGACCTCGTGGTAGAGGTTGTTGTCGATGACGTGTTGGGCGGCTGCGACGAACATATCGTATAGCTCGTTTGCGGCGTTGTAGTACGCCTCTGCCTGCGCCTCGCTAACCTCGACTAGCTCGTCTGCTACGTAGTCGCTGCCGTCCGGATCGGTGTGCCAGGTAAAGCCGATCTCGCCTAAAAATTCGCTATTTAGCGGTTCGATTTTTTTTAAATTTATCATTTTATCCTCCGAAACTTGAGCTTGAACTTGAGCTTGAACCGCCGAAAAATCCGCTTTTTCCGCCGCTTGGTTTACTTGCCGAGCTAGCGGCTTTGGCTTTGTTAAAGCTATCTACGCTCCTTGAATACGCGCTTGGGTTTTTATACGCGCTTTGGCGCTGCGACTGATAGCCCGGGTTGTTAAATAGCTTGTTGCCGATCCAACTGCCTATGATCGCGCCCGCAGCCGAGGCTAGAAGCGTCTCGCCAAGGCTCATACCGCCGCTGCTTAGCTGCGCGTTTTGAGCGTTTGAGCCGGTTAGATTCGACGTTCCGGCGTCGATTTTAGCGTTTTCTTCGGCGATTAGCTTATCCATCTCCTCTTTGCTTAGCACGCGCTCGGTGCCGTTGATGTCCTTTAGCACGACGCGAGTTTCGCTGCTCGGATACTCTTCTAGAACTTTATATTTGCCGGGCGCGGTTTCTTCGATGATGACGAAGGCTCCCGTTTTTTGCGCCGCTTCTTTTAGCGCGCTACCGTCATTGTTATTTGCTCCGCCGTTATCGCTGCCGCATCCTGCCAGCCCAGCCGCTATCACCGCGCCAAAGCCGCCTACCGCAGCGTAGCTGGCTACTTTTTTGATGTGTTTAAAAACTCTCATTTTTTATCTAGCTCCTTTGAAATTTTCTTGCTTTTTACCATTATCACGCCTTTTTTAAATTTGATAAATTTTGATTTTCCAATGTTTTTTATGATTTTATTTTGCGTTTTTTTGAGGCTCTTGCCGCTTAAATTTTGCGATTTTAAAAACTCGGCTAGGCTCGTCCATTTACCCTCGCTTTTAGGCTCGCTCTCGACAAATTCGACGTCGATCGGAGCCGCGTACTCACCGTTTTGACGGGCTAGCAGCGGACGCTCGAGTAAATTTAAAAAATTTCTAATTTTCTCGTCGCGCTCGCGGTAAATTTGAGCGATTTCGATTTTATTATTTAGCAAAATTTGCTCTTTTTCGCGAAAAAGCCTCTCTTTGTCGGCTTGCAAATTTTGATTTTGTTCTTTTAGTTCGCTAATTTGCGAGAGTAGAAATTCATTCACGTCAAATTCGCCCGTCTTTGATTTTTTGGATTTCGCGCTTTTGGCTGATTTTTCGGTAGATGTTTCGGGCGGCTGATTTGGCGTTAAATTTGCCGCAGTACCGGGCTCGTAGCCATCCAAAACCACGTATTTTACGCCGTCTTTTTCAAAGGTTTTTAGCGTGCCGCGACGAATGCGGTTGTAGACTGCTTCTTTGGTTACGCCTAAGATTTCCGCAGCCTCGCTCACGGGCACTTTGGACATATTTTTCCTTTGATCGTTAAATTTGGCGTAGATTATGGCAAATTTTGGCTTTGATGCGAGTTAAACGGGAGTTTAAATAAAAAAGGCCGCCGAAGCGACCCTTTTGGTTAGAGCTTTGACTCGTAGCGTCTAAGCATATATAGACGTTTAAGCATTTTCTTGCGAGCCGCTATTTTTTGTTTTTTGCGGATCTCGGTCATAGGCTCGAAAAAGCGTCTTGCGCGAACTTCAGTCACGACAAGGTTCCTGTCGGTTTGCTTTTTGAACTTTCTGTAAGCTTCGTCAAAAGACTCGTTAGGATGTACCTTAATACCAGGCAACGTCCTCACCACCTTTCAATTAAAATAGACGGCAATTATAGTTTAAATTTTATAAATTTAAGCTTTGCCAGCCGCCAAAAATGCGGATTAGAGAAAATATGTAACTAAGAATTTTAATACGCGATTAAGGCATTAATCTTATAATCTCGCTATTTTGCAATTAGGGAAAATAATGACTAAAGAAGAGTATAAAAAGTATTTCAAATTCGCCGGCAAACGCTATATCGCCTACGTCCTAATAACCTGTAGCGCGCTTATTTTGCCTTTTGTAA
>CAUQMF010000007.1:0-38978 GCA_963518965.1 uncultured Campylobacter sp. | reverse complement strand
CAAGACGACCTTGATAGCGTGATGGTTTACTCGGCGGTCGCGGGTATGAAGTTTGACATCGTCAAGGGCCGTCCGGTCGGCGTACCTAGCCCGCATATCAACGAGTTTGAATGGGGCGCAAAAGAGCCGTCAATCGAAATCAAAATGACCAATGCGATGGGCTATCAGGCGTTTCCGTTTAGCCTAGAAAAGGCGTTTGAGAAGTAAAATTTAGCGGCTCCCGGTCGGTGCGCTTCGGGGCCGCTTTTTGGTAAATTTGGATTTTGCGCTTGCGGCCGAGTTAAATTTGCCCGCTCAAATTGATGGGTCGCAGGCTTTAAATTTGGATCAAATTTGACGCCCTCCGGCACTCGCTCGGATACGGCAAATTTGACCGCAAAAGGTAAAATTTAGGCTCGCGTTTCCATCCTTTGCGCTAGTCTAAATCTTACCTTTTCCTGCCAAGCGTTTGGGAAAATAGGACTCCGAAAGACAATAGCAACGCCTAAACGCTTGGATTTTTGCTGCTGCTTAAATTTACCCGTTTGCTTCACAAATTTAGCTTTGAATTTAAAATTTTAAACCCTTGTTGCGTTAAAACCGATATAATCAACAAAAACGACGGAGGCGAAATATGCAAAAATTTGTCGAGCAAAAATTTATCGGAGAGCGCGCTATGTTTGGCGTAAAGGACGCTGAGTTTGAGCGGTGCGGGTTCGCAGAGGGCGAGTCGCCGCTAAAGCACGGGCAAAATTTGCGCCTAAAAAACTGCACTTTCGAGTGGAAATATCCGCTGTGGTACACCAAAAACGTTGCCGTAGAGGACGGATTTTTGATGCAGATGGCGCGCGCTGGCATCTGGTACGCGCAGGATGTGAGCTTTAAAGATACGCTAATCCAGGCGCCAAAATCCTTTCGCAGGTGTAAAAACGTGAGGCTAGAAAACGTAAATTTAACCCAGGCTGAGGAGACGCTGTGGAGCTGCGAGGACGTGGAGATAAAAAACGTCTGCGCGCGCGGGGATTATTTTGCGATGAACAGCGAAAACGTGCGTGTTTACGGGCTAAATTTGGACGGGAACTATGGCTTTGACGGCTGTAAGAACCTGCTCGTCGAGGATAGCAAACTGCTTAGCAAAGACGCCTTTTGGAACTGCGAGAACGTGACCGTGCGAAATAGCTTCATCAGCGGCGAATACCTCGCGTGGAACAGCAAAAACGTGACCTTTGAAAACTGCGTGATAGAGAGTTTGCAAGGGCTTTGCTACGTGCAAAATCTCGTGCTGCGCGGCTGCCAGACGCTAGATACAACGCTAGCCTTTGAGTACTCAAGCGTGGACGTAGAAATTTTAGGCGGCATAGCTAGCGTGAAAAACCCGCTCTCAGGCGTGATAAGAGCAAGGGAGATAGGCGAAATTATAATGGACGAGGAGCGCGTAGATCCTACCGCGACTAGGATAATTTTAGAAAAATAACGGCACGTTTTGCCGGCGGCTTTTATGAGTTTTTGCTTGCGCGGCAAAGCATAGCGCAAACTTTGCCTAAAGGCCGCAAAAACGTATAATAAAAAATTTATCAAAAGGAATAAAAATGAAAAAATATATCGCGATTACGGGCGCAAGCTCGGGTATAGGAGCGGCTACGGCAAAGGCCTTTGCCGGGCGAGGAGAAAATTTGATCCTAATCGCGCGCAGAGCGGAGCTGCTGCAAAGCTTAAAGGACGAGATCGCTAAAATTTCGCCTGAATCAGACGTAGTCGTTAAAATTTGCGACCTTGCGTGCAGCGAGAACGTCTTGGCGCTTTGGGACGAGCTAAAAAGCTACGAACTAAAGGCGCTCATAAACAATGCGGGCTTCGGGGATTGCGGCGCGGTCGGCGAGCGCGATCTCGCCAAAATCTCGCAGATGCTACGTCTCAACGTCATTTCGCTCACGCTGCTAAGCCATCTCTTCGTGCGCGACTACAAGCGTAAGCCCGCCCAGCTCATCAATATCTCCTCCGTGGGCGGCTACAGCATCGTACCAAACGTCGTTACCTACTGCGCGAGCAAGTTTTTCGTAAGCGCCTTTACGGAGGGCTTGCACCGAGAGCTGGCGCAGGATAAAGAGGCCAAAATGCAGGCTAAAGTTCTAGCGCCCGCCGCGACTAGGACGGAGTTCGGTCCCATGGCGACGGATGACGCGGGCTACGACTACGACGCGGCCTTTAAACGCTATCACTCAAGCGAGGAGATGGCGGAATTTCTGCTCGCGCTTTATGATAGCGATGCGTGCGTGGGCGCGGTTAATCGCGATAGTTTCGAATTTAGCCTAAGCAAGCCGAGATTTGACTACGCGGGCAAATGACGCTAAATTTAGGGCTATGCGCATAGCTAGATGGGTAAAATCTAGAAAAGAGCTAAATTTTAGATAAAATGCCGAAATGTTTTATAAAGAGAAAAATATGGAATATAAAATTTTAAACGACGGCAACAAAATGCCGATTTTAGGCTACGGAGTCTATCAGGTGGAGTCTGCGGAGGCTCAAAGGTGCGTTGAGGATGCAATTAGCGTGGGCTACCGCCTCATTGACACTGCGCAGTCTTATCGCAACGAAGAGGGCGTTGGCGCGGCGGTTAAAACGGCGATAGCCGGCGGCGTGAAACGCGAGGAGCTGTTTATCACCACAAAGCTTTGGGTGAGCGACGTAAGCGAGGATAGAGCGCTAAAAGCCTTTGATGCGTCGATGAAAAAGCTAGGGCTTGATTATCTCGATCTGTATCTCATCCATCAGCCATATAGCGACACCTACGGCGCGTGGCGAGCGATGAGTAGGCTTAAAAAAGAGGGTCGCATCCGTTCTATCGGCGTTAGCAACTTCTACGCTGATCGGATCGTCGATCTGTGCGAAAACAGCGGCGTCATCCCTGCGGTAAATCAGCTTGAGTGTCATCCGTTTTTTCAGCGTGAAGCGTTAAAGCGCGTGCTTGATGGCTACGGCATAGCGTTTGAGTCGTGGGCTAGCTTTGCCGAGGGTAAAAACGATATATTTAAAAACGCCGTACTAAGCGGTATCGGTGAAAAATACGGTAAAAGCTCGGCTCAAGTTATTTTGCGCTGGCTAATTCAGCGCGGTATCGCCGTCATTCCAAAAAGCGTAAAAATAGAGAGGATGAGACAAAATTTTGACGTCTTCGATTTTGCTCTTTCGCCTGACGATATGGCTGCTATCGCTGCGCTGGATACAGGCAAGACGCTATTTTTCGACCACAGAGACGACGGCAAGGTAAAATGGCTCATAAACTGGGCGAAAGAAAATGCGCCCAAATCTTAAATTTAAAAATCTACGAGCTTTTTAAAATTTGCCTGCATTAAATTTAATCTTACGTCGGGTTTAAATTCGGACGGAAATTCGTATCAAAGACGATCAAATTTGCTAGCGCGAATTTGATCGCCGCTATAAACTCGCCGAGCGGATCTTGAAATTTAAACCTTTTTGGCTTAAGTCGCTCGTTTAGGACAAAACGGCGGTAAATTTCGATAAAAACGTTACGGGCGCGGCTTTGCGTCCAAATTTAACCGATACGAAAGCTTTGCGGTTTGCAAATTTGCCCAGTTAAATTTAACGAGCCGTTTAAAAATAAATTTAAAGGAAAAATATGTCGTTTTTTGAAAAATTAAAGTTAGCTTTTTACACCGTTTGTCGTCCGGAAAAGCTTATTTCGTTTAGGCTGGCAAAGCCCGATCCACGCTACACGCGGGAAGCGAATTTTACCCTAAAATACGGCGTCCTTCGCGCTCATCAAAATATGAATGCCGTCACGATCGCATATGATCGCTTGTGTGAGGAGCATGCGGGATTTAGGCCGCTTTTTATCATCGAAAACGCTCCGCAATGCGAATACACGAATATGCACGCAAGCTCTAGTTTCGAGGTGCTGGACGAGGATGAGTATAACGCGCAAAATCCGGACTCGCGCGACTTTCCCGTTGCGGAGTTTCGTTTGATGCTAAGCAAATTAAACAACCCCGAATATAAAGCTGAAGTGAGCGAATTTTACGGTAAATTTAGCCTAAACTACCCGCATAAACTAAAAGCGCTAGAATACGTAAATACCCGCGACTACGACGCGCTTGACGAGGATATCGACGTTTATCTGTGCCCTTGCGAGCGCAGTACGGACGTATTTGCGAGAATGATTCAGGGGTATTTTGCGGACGATTTTGAGCCCGAGCAGACGTATGCGTTTATCTTAATGATGAATGAGCGATTTGGATTCGAGTTTATCGGCATAGGAGCCACGATAATGCTATTTTACCGCCGAGAAAATTTAAGCGACGATAAGGCAGAGGAGCTACTGCAAGAGCTGGCTAAAATTTACGATACGCCTTACGAAGCGATCAAAAAAGCTCTGTGGCATAGCGCGTTTGGATCTAATAAGACGATCGTGCTGCCTTTTGCCGAAAATATCGAGGATGCAGTGACGGAGAAGCTGTAAATTTGGGGTAAAATTTACCCCGAAAACTCAAAATTTTAAGCTCAAATCTTAAACATTACAAAATTTTAAAGAAATTTTAGCTACACTCAGCAAATTTTATAAAAAAGGATGCAAAATGAACCCTTCCGAATTTATCTGGATGGATGGAAAATTAGTCAAATGGGAGGACGCTAAAGTCCACGTTTTAACCCACTCGCTTCACTATGCAAACGCCGTATTTGAGGGTACAAGAGCCTATATGACGGATAAGGGCTTGGCGATATTTCGCCTTAGCGATCACACCGCGCGCCTGCTAAAATCAGCCAAAATGACTATCCTAAACGTCAAATACACGCAAAAAGAGCTCGAAGACGCGCAAATCGAGCTACTTCGCGCAAACAATTTTAAATCAAACGTATATCTGCGCCCGATCGTTTATCTAGGCTACGGCATCATGGGCCTAGCCCACACCAAAGCTCCCGTAAATACGGCAATCGCGGCATGGGAGTGGGGTGCGTATCTAGGCGAAGAGGGGCTAAAAAAAGGCATCCGCGTGAAAATTTCAAGCTTTGCTAAACTAAACGTCGGGGGTCAAATGAGCCGCGCTAAGTCAAGCTCAAACTACCTCTGCTCACAAATGGCAAACTACGAAGCCAAAGAGGCTGGCTACGACGAGGCGTTGTTGCTTGATAGCGAGGGCTACATCTCAGAGGGGCCGGGCGAGTGCTTTTTCATCGTGGAAGACGGCGCGCTCATCACTCCTCCAAACGACAGCAGCCTAGCTAGCATCACGCAAGATACCGTCATCAAAATCGCCCGCGATCTAGGCATCGAAGTGCGCAGAGAGCGTATCACCCGCGACCGCGCATACACTGCGGACGAGGCGTTTTTCACGGGTACGGCGGCCGAGGTCACTCCGATAAGCAACATCGACAACCGCGTGATCGGCGCGGGCGAGCGCGGAGCGGTAACTAAACGCTTACAAGACGCGTATTTTGACGTAGTTTACGGACGCAATCCAAAATACGCTTCAATGCTAACTTACATTTAAGGAACGAAATGCCAGCAGATTTGAATGATTATTTTAATAAAAAACGAGGCTCCGGCGGCGGAGACGATAACGGCGGCGAGAGCAAAGGCCCAAAAGTAAATTTTAAAAAGCCTGATTTTAAAGGGTTTGGCAAAATTTCGGCCTTTGCCTACGTCATCATCGCGCTAGTGGCCGTGATCGCGCTCACGCAGCCTTTCGTCACGATAAACTCGGGCGAAGTGGGCATCAAGTCAAATTTGGGTAAATACGACCCGTCCCCGATGCAGCCGGGACTGCACTTCTTTATCCCGTTCTTGCAAAAGGTCATCGTAGTCGATACGCGCGTGCGCCTCATCAACTACACGTCTGGCGAAGATATGGGCGAGGCGGCGCAAAAGTACGGCGCACAGGCTCAAGCCGGTATCATCCGCAAAAACTCGATCTCCGTTTTGGACGCGAGAAACTTGCCCGTCAGCATCGACATCACCGTGCAGTACCGCCTAAATCCTGAAAACGCGCCTCAAACGATCGCGTCTTGGGGTCTTAGCTGGGAAAACAAGATCGTTGATCCGGTCGTGCGCGACGTTGTGCGCAGTATCGCAGGTAAATACACCGCAGAGGAGCTTCCGACAAAGCGAAACGACCTAGCCACGGCTATCGACGAGGGTATCCGCAAGGACATCGACGCGCAGCCGAACAAACCAGTCGAGCTACTAACCGTGCAGCTGCGCGAGATCATCCTGCCTGAAAAGGTAAAAGAGCAGATCGAACGCGTACAAATCGCCAAACAAGAGGCCGAGCGAACCAAATACGAAGTAGAGCGCGCCAACCAAGAGGCACTCAAAAAAGCAGCCCTCGCAGAAGGTACGGCAAAAGCCGCCATCATCGAGGCTCAGGGTCGTGCGGACGCGGCTAAGATCGAAGCCGACGCACAGGCCTACGCAAACAAAGAGGTCGCAAAAAGCCTCGATCACAATTTGCTAAATTTAAAGCAGATCGAGACGCAGGCTAAATTTAACGAGGCGCTACGCGAAAACAACGACGCGAAGATATTCTTAACGCCCGGCGGAGCGGTGCCGAATATCTGGGTAGACACGAAGGATAAAGCAAAACAAAGCGCGATAACGCAATAACTTTTGCTTGAAGCGGCTCGTCTCGCGAGCGTCTTTAACGGAGCTAGTAAAAATTTAGCTCGGCGGACTATCTTGTCCAGCCCATGCTAAATTTTTACGTCGCTTCTGCTTGCAGTTGCGACCGCAAGGGAAGCAAAGCCTTTTCTCGCTTTAGCGTTACGAGCATAGCGAAGTAAAAATCCATCTCGCGATACTTCGCCTTGACTTTTTGTACCCAAATTTGAAGTTAAATCCGTAAATTTTAGCCTCAAATTTTACCGCCGAAACCTATACTAAAATGCCGTATTCGGCTATTTTCGTAAGATTATGTTTGAGTAGTTTGAGCTTTATTGCTGCATTTAAGATAAACGCGGCCTTTATAGCAATTAGCGCGTAGTTTGTAAATTTGATTTGTAGATAAGATTAAATTTTCGTAGCTTTGCGTCGCAAGTAAATTGCGCCATAGTATTCTATGCCTTGCTCTTTTTCTTGCGTCGATTTTTGCGGTATTTTTGGTTAATTTAATATCAAATTTACTTAGCTTTTGATATTCTTGCGAAAAATTTTAGTTAAAAGGATAAAAAATGGCAGTAAAAATAACAGACATCTGCATAAGCTGCGGCTCTTGCATCGACGAGTGCCCGACAAACGCTATCGTAGACGACGCAGATAACCCGACCGGAGAGGACGCATACTACGTCTATGCAGATAAATGCGTCGAATGCGTAGGATTTAACGACGAACCTGCATGCGCCTCAGCCTGTCCTACCGACGGTTGTATCGTTTGGGACGCTCCTTATGCGGGGCAGCCTTCTCGTGCCGAGATAACAGCTGATATGCGTATGGGCTCAACTGCGGTAATACAATAAATTTAAGCCCGCATTTTGGGCTTATTTTGAATTTTAATTTTTTTTTGATATAATCACCGCCTTATAAAAATCACAAAAAGGAAATTTTATGCAGCAAACGCTTTCTATTATTAAGCCTGATGCCGTAAAAAAGGGCGTTATCGGAAAAATCGTGGATAGATTCGAAAGCAACGGACTAAGAATCGCCGCCATTAAAAAAGTCAAACTAAGCAAATGCGACGCAAAAGCTTTCTACGCAGTTCACAAAGACAGACCTTTCTTTAATGATTTGGTTGATTTTATGGTGAGCGGACCGGTCGTAGTTATGGTGCTTGAAGGCGACGATGCAGTAGCTAAAAACCGCGATCTAATGGGTGCGACTAACCCGAAAGAAGCAAAACCAGGCACAATTAGAGCCGACTTTGCCGAGAGTATCGACGCAAACGCCGTTCACGGCAGTGACAGCCTAGAAAACGCTAAAAACGAGATTGCGTTTTTCTTTGCGACAAGAGAAATTTGCTAAATTTAGGTTAAATTTTGAAAATATCTTTTTCCAAAATCGCAAACAACCAAATGCCGTTTGAGTTAAACTCGGACGGACTGATTTTTAACGGCGAACTAGGAAAAATAAACCAAAATTTGGTTAGTTGCAAAGGTAAAATCGTAGGCGAGATAGCTCACAACTGCGACCGATGCGGCGAAGACATAAATTTAAAGCTTGATGAAGATGTAAATTTGATATTAAGCGACGGAATTTATAAAGATAAAGAAGAAAACCTCGACGATGTAGTCGAGTTTTTCGACGGTTTTATAAATTTGGAAGAAGTATTAACAAGTGAAATAGAAGCTTTTAAAAGCGATTATTTTTATTGTGAAAAATGTAAAAATCTATAAAGGAGAATAAAATGGCAGTACCTAAACGAAGAGTAAGTCATACTCGTGCGGCAAAGAGAAGAACACACTACAAAGTAACGCTTCCTATTCCCGTAAAAGATAAAGACGGCTCATGGAAAATGCCTCACCGCGTAAATAAAACTACCGGAGAGTATTGATACAAATGACCAGCATTTGCATTGACGCGATGGGCGGCGACTTCGGTCCGCAGCCTATTATCGGTGGCGTGATCGAGGATTTAAAAGAAGTAAAATTTGAAGCTATCTTGGTAGGTGATACGAAAATTTTGGAAAGTCTCGTCCCGCAAAATTTAAAACAATACGTAAAATTTATTCAAGCCGACGAGATCGTTTCTATGAGCGACGGCGCCACTGACGCGTTAAAGCGAAAGGAAAGTAGTATTTTTAAGGCTATAGAGCTACTTAAAAATAAACAAACCAAGGCCGTAGTTTCTGCTGGACACAGCGGAGCCACGATGAGCCTTGCCACGCTTCGAGTCGGACGCCTAAAAAATGTTTCGCGTCCGGCTATTGCGACGTTGATGCCAAATGTGACCGGCGGTAAAACTCTAGTTTTGGACGTCGGCGCAAATGTAGACTGTAGGCCGGAACATTTGTTTCAGTTTGCGGTAATGGGCGAAGCTTACGCAAAGGAAATTTTAAAAATAGAGTCGCCTAAGGTAGCGCTTTTATCAAACGGCGAAGAAGAGTGCAAGGGCAACGATGTTACCAAGGAAGCCTTTGCGATGATTTCAAAACTTGATAGTTTCGTAGGCAATGCCGAAGGCAATCAGGTCTTTGATGGAAGCGTCAATGTCATAGTTTGCGACGGATTCGTAGGAAATATTTTGCTAAAAACCAGCGAAGGCGTAGCCGATGCAATCAGCAAGATTATCAAAAAACACGTTAAAAAATCTCCCGTAGCAATTGCCGGTTCGCTTCTCATGAAAAAAGTTTTTAAGACTTTAAAACAGCAAGTCGACTACGATGAATACGGCGGAGCGCCGCTGTTAGGCGTAGATGGTTGCGTCATAATCAGTCATGGAAAAAGTACCTCTAAAGCTATCAAAAATGCGATATTTCAAGCATTAAATTTCGCAGATTCTAATATAAATAAAGTTATTGAAGACGAGCTTTCACGCTTTGCCAAATAAAATATAAGGTTAATACAAATGCCAAAAGCCTCATTAATATCCATAGCTGCATATACCCCTGCTAAAATTTTAACGAATTTAGATCTTGAAAAAATGGTAGATACGAGCGATGAATGGATAACTAAACGAACGGGCATTAAGCAAAGGCGAATAGCGCAGGATGAAGATACTAGCGACTTGGGAACAAAGGCGGCGAGGTTGGCAATCGAAAGAGCAAATCTGAGAGCAAAAGATATCGATGCCGTCATCTGCGCGACTATCTCCCCCGATCATTTTTGTATGCCCTCGACCGCCTGCAAAATCGCTAAAAATTTGGGTATAAATTCCGTTACGGCGTTTGACATAAGCGCAGCATGTACCGGTTTTATTTATTTGCTTGAACTTGCTAAGTCTCTAATAGAAAGCGGAAGCAAAAAAAACGTATTGATAATCGGAGCCGAAAAACTAAGTAAGATCATCGACTGGACAGACAGAACGACTTGCATACTATTTGGCGACGGAGCCGGCGCGGCAGTCGTAAGCGCCGATAGTAAAAATGAGATTGTAGACGTACATACCGCAGCCGACGGGAACTATGCCGAGCTGCTTATCACGCCGGGCGGCGAAGAAAAATTTATTAAAATGTCCGGTAACGAAGTTTTTAAAGTCGCAGTTCAAACATTAACCAAAGACGTCGTAGAAATTTTAGAAAGAAATAAAATCCCCAGCGATAAAATCGATCTTTTTATCCCGCATCAGGCAAATTTGCGCATTATCGAAGCGGTCAAACAACGTTTAAATTTTTCAGACGAACAATGCGTAGTAACGGTCGAAAAATACGGTAACACTAGCTCGGCCTCCATACCGACGGCAATGAACGATGCTTATGAGGCCGGTAGGCTTAAAAACGGCGATTTGATTTTATTGGATGCTTTTGGCGGCGGCTTTACTTGGGGTTCGGCCTTACTCAAATTCGGCGGCGAAGACTACAAAAGATAATTTTTACAAAAGGGATAATTTTTGTAAATTTAGGTTATTTCAAATAATGGTAGTTTGGTTAAATAAGTTTTGAAATTTTACTCTATCGCAACGACAACACTTCTAAAATTAGCCGAATACAAATACGATAAACAAATTATTTTTCCAAGGGCTACGACATGATAGTAAATAAAATTTACAAAATTTTTTTGCGACGATGTAGAGCTAAATATCAAACGAGAGTCTATGCTTGAGTTTAAACTATATTGCGACGACAGAGGACCGGTTAAAGCCATAGTCTTCATAATTCCGGGTCTAGGCAGCGATACGAACAGCAGTTGCCGCGAGCATCTAGCGCAGTTTGTATCCGATAAATTTAACCTAGAGTAAATTACCGCCGTATCGGCAATAGACCGCAAAACGGAGCGACTTATTTTTTAGAGACCTAGATAAAATAGTTTTCAAGAAAAATACCCAAAAATTTTGAGCAAAATTAGTATCGAAACGCACTACCCGCTCTAGATGCTAAAATAATCCAAAAAAAGGCAAGCGGCGATTTACGGAGCAATTTTAAATCGTAAACGTCGGTTACGCTGCAGCCGACCAAAAACGAATATCAAAATTTTGTCAGTATGCAAGCTCAAGACGCGATAAGCGTCACTTTTTTATTAAGACAAATTTGCCGTTTAAATCTACAAGTGATAAACGCTATCCGTAATCTTAATCAGCGGTTTGCACGGGGTATATATAAACGCCCTAGCGGCAAAATTTACGCTGCGGTTATAAAGGCTGCTTTGGGCTTATAACGGCTACGCAAAGCTAAACCAGGAACTCACGGATCTTGACAAAGAAGTAGATTACGCCAAATTTAGCAAATATTTTACCGATATATTTTAGGGGTATCTGTATCTGCAACTTTGCTAAAACAGCGCAGGCGCCGTTAAAAACTTTTATGAGCGCGCGAAGATAGACGAAGCTCGCTGCGCCTAAAAATCCAAATCTCACGCCTCAAAACCAAGCTAGCTATCGCTATGCCGCAAAAGACCGCTGCGCGCCTTCTAAAGAAAAACGCAACTTCATAAGTAGTTTTAAAATTTAGGTTTTTGATGCAACGCTATACTGGATAAAATCGGAATTTATTAAGTCGCTAGTTTGCGGTTTAAATATGCGGACAAAGGTACTAGTCTCAAAAGCGCTACCGCAAATACCAGACAAAATCATGACGCGCGAAAAATAAATCTACAAAAATAAACCGTAAGTTAAACCGCGCGGACGCTCTATGCTTACCCTGGCTAGCATAAATTTAGCAAACAAATGTCAGGCACCCATGAGCGTGTTATACTACATCTGCTTTTTGACTGCGGAGCAAAATTTGAAACATTGCAAAAGATTAAATTTATCTCTTTTTAATTTTTAGATGATATAATTTCGCTACAAATAAAAATTATTAAGGAGAAAAAATGTTAGTAACAAAAAAAGCACCTGACTTTACGGCTGCAGCGGTTTTAGGAAGCAATCAAATCGTAAACGATTTCAACCTATATAAAAATATCGGCGAGAAAGGCGCGGTAGTATTTTTCTACCCTATGGACTTTACTTTCGTTTGCCCTAGTGAGATCATCGCATTTGATAAGAGATACGATGAGTTTAAAGCTCGCGGTATCGAAGTCATCGGAGTTTCAACGGATAACCAATTCTCTCACTTCGCGTGGAAAGAAACTCCGGTAAACAAAGGCGGCATCGGCCAAGTTCGCTTCCCACTAGTAGCCGATATGACGAAGTCTATCGCTCGCGGTTTTGACGTACTTTTAGAGGATGCGGGCGTCGCGCTTCGCGGTAGCTTCTTGCTTGATAAAGACGGCACCGTTCGCCATGCGGTTATCAACGACCTTCCGCTTGGAAGAAACATCGACGAGATGATAAGAATGGTCGATACGATGCTATTTACGAACGAACACGGAGAGGTTTGCCCTGCCGGTTGGAACAAAGGCGATAAAGGCATGAAAGCCGATACCGCAGGCGTCGCGGACTACCTATCTCACAACGCAGACAAACTATAATCATCTAAATTTAAGGGCGAGCTCTCGCCCTTATTGATCCTTTTTAGATTAAAATATCGCAAATTTAATACAAAATATCAAAAATTAAATCAAAAAATAAGTTTTTTTTACTATAATCTAGCTTAAAATTCAAATTTATTCGGAAGGACTTATAATTCAAATGAATGTTACGTATAATGACGGCTCGTTTATGCGCGAGGATGCGGTAAACGTATTTGCTAGAGCTATGAAAGACAACCGTCAGGTACATTTTTTAAATCTTTACAACGGCGTGAAAGTAGAGTGCATGGGCGAGGTAAAGCACGCGGAGGATGATACCGTCGTCTGCAAGGTAACGCTAGAGCAAATTTTAGCTATAAAAGAAGAAAAAAACGCCTACGTAGTACGCGATGAATATTTTCCGGAAAATTTAAGAGCCGATATCGTCGGATCTGATCTTACGAATTTAACCGTTACGCTACAAAATTTCACGTATATGCAAAATCTGCACGCAAACCTAAGAAAACACCAGCGCGTTTATCCCGATCGCTATACTAGAGTGATCTTGACGCAAAACGGTAGCGAAATAAGCGGCAATCTATACGATATCTCAAGGGGCGGCCTAGGCGTCGTTAGCTTGGATGACGGCGAGTTTAAAGAGGGCGAGTCTATAAATGCTAAATTTGAGCTATGCATACCGGACGAGGCGAGCGGCTCTAATAAAAGCATAAACATAGACACCAATCTAAAATTGGTCGCTGCGTTAAGATATAAAGGCGCGATGAGATATTGTTGCGAGCTAGCCGATAAAGACGGCGCAGGCGAAGATATAGCGAAATTTACCAAAAGACGCGTAATAGAAACTCTTGAAGAGCTCAAAGAACAACTAAAAACTTACCAATAAATTTAACGCAAAATTAAAAGGCGAGCCTCGTGCTTGCCTTATTTTATTTTTACCCGCCTCGCTTTCAAATTTACCCCACGGCTTCACCCGAAATTTAATCAAAAATTAGTAAAATAGCCCAAAATTTACAAGGAAGCACATGAAAACCATCCAAGAAAATTTAAAGCTATTTTACGTCGGTCTCAAAAACAAAGAGCCGTTTTTTTATAAAAACAAAGACCTCACCACGCACGCAGCCATCATCGGTATGACCGGTAGCGGTAAAACGGGCCTTGGTATCAGCATCCTAGAAGAAGCCTGCATCGATAATATCCCGACCTTTATCATCGACCCAAAAGGCGATATGACCAACCTTGCTTTGGCCTTTCCACAGATGCGAGCGCAGGATTTTGCACCCTACGTCGATGAAAACGAAGCGCAAAACAAAGGCATGAGCGCGGACGAGTTTGCCGCTAGCGAAGCCCAGACGTGGGCTAAAGGCATCGAAGGCTCGTTTCAAAGCCTAGAGCGCGTAGGGCTTTTTAAGGATAGCGCCGATCTAAAAATTTACACCCCAAAGAGTAGTAGCGGCGTCGGCGTGGCGCTGCTCGGGGATTTTGCCCGTCCGAGTTTAGAGGTAGGCAGCGAGGAATTTAGCGAGTACGTCGGCTCTCTGGCTAGCTCGGTGCTATCACTCTTGGGTATAGAAAACGACGTAAATTCAAAAGAACACCTACTCATCTCAAACATTTTTATAGATAAATTTAGCCAGGGCGCGGACGTGAGCCTAGAGGAGCTCATCGGCTTTATCGCGACGCCTCCGTTTGCCAAGATTGGCGTATTTGACGTGGAGAAATTTTACCCAAGCTCCGAGCGCATGAAGCTAGCCGTCAAGATCAACACGCTGCTTGCAAGCCCCGATTTTCGCGCATGGCTAAGCGGCGAGCGACTCGACATCTCAAAGATGCTTTTTAACGCAAACGGCAAAGCAAAGTGCAATATCTTTACGATCTCGCACCTAAAAGACAGCGAGAGGATGTTTTTCGTGACGCTGCTATTAAACGAGATCATCGCGTGGATGCGCAAGACCGAGGGTACGAGCTCGCTTCGCGCCGTGCTTTATATGGACGAGATTTTCGGATTTTTCCCGCCAAACGGCAACCCGCCGTCTAAAACCCCGATGCTAACTCTACTCAAGCAAGCCCGCGCGCACGGCCTTGGCGTGATACTAAGCACCCAAAACCCGGTCGATCTAGACTATAAAGGCCTTAGCAACATCGGCACGTGGTTTATCGGGCGCCTGCAAACCGCGCAGGACAAAGCGCGCGTGATCGACGGTATGACGGGGCTTGCGGGCTCTGCGATGGATAAAGGCGAGATAGAAAATCTCATCTCAAATTTACAAAAGCGCAACTTCCTACTAAAAAACATCCACGAGGACGGGCTGTCCGTCATCTCGACGCGCTGGGCGCTTAGCTATTTAAAAGGACCGCTTAGTCGCGAGCAAATTTCAAATTTGATGAAAGAGCAAAAGAGCGGGTCAAATTTGAGCGGATCAAGCCTGGCAAAAAGCTTTGCCGCCAAACCGGTGCTATCGCCGGACATCGCTCAAATTTACGCCGCAAGCCCAAATTTGCAGGAGGGCGGCGAGCTGGAGGGGTATCTTTACAGCGAAGCCAAGGTGCGATTTTACGACGCTAAAAAGGGGCTTGACGAGGTTCGCGAGGTAAATTTCACGCTAAGGTTGGATGAAGCTCAAAAAAGCGCCGACTGGAGCGAGGCTAGCGAAAATATGCATTTTACCGCGGTTGCAGAGCCGAATTTCAAGCTCTCGTACGCGCCGCTGCCGGGCTTTGTCGCCGGAGCTAAAAATTTCAAAGATCTAACCAAAAATTTTAAAGAATTTATCTATAGAAACTATAAGCTTAGGCTCTTTAGCGCGCTAAATTTAAGCTCGGCGCCGGGTGAGAGTAAGGAGGAGTTTTACGTCCGTTTGGCCGATAAATGCAACGAAATTTTAGAGGCGCAAACGGCCAAGCTCACGGCGGAATTTGGCAAACAAAAAGCTCGCCTAGAGGAGAAACTAAACCGCTCGGTGGCAAAGCTGGAAAAAGAGCAGCGAGACTTTAAAAGTAAGGGCATCGAGACCGCGATCTCGGTGGGGGCTAGCATTTTGGGCGCGATTTTCGGCAAAGGGCTACTAAGTAGCGGCAACATCGGCAAGGTCGCGACCTCCGCGCGCTCGGCAAACAGCGTGCTAAAAGAGCGTAGCGACGTCAAACTAAGCGAGCAAGAAGTCGCCCAGCTAAACGCGCAGATCGAGGAGCTGATGGCGAAATTTGAAGAAGACGCGAGCGCGCTAAAAGCCAAAAACGACGTGCAAAACGTGGAGGTGACGGAGGTGGAGGTGGGACCGAAGAGTAGCGATATTTATGACGAAAAGCTCTATCTTTTGTGGAAGTAGCGGCTTGGCTTTTGAGCGTCTTTGAATGAGTTTGAAATTTTAAGTCTACGGCAGACTACTTGTCTAGCCTTGACTTACAATTTCTGCACAACATTCAAATCCATCTCAAAATACTTCGCCTTATCTTTTTACATTCAAATTTGAAGTCAAATTTGTAAATTTGAGTCGCCGAGACCCGCACCGCAAAAATGTTAAACTAAAAAACGTGCGGCGCGACAGCGCCAGATAAACTGCACGCAGTGCAGCAACCTCTCACGTTGTAGGGGTTGGGGGATCGTTAAGGGGGAAGGGAGCGACTTCGTAATTCAAGCCCCTTCCCCCTTAACAAGAAAGATTAAATTTAATGCACAACACTAAATTTGGCCAAATCAAATTTAGCACCTTAAAGTCGCAAGTCTCGGTACGTAAATTTTAAAAACCTCCACTTAAAAATATGATTTTCGCTTCGCTTGTAAAAAATATATAAATTTTACCTTAAGAATTATTTTTCTAAGGCTAAAGTGTGTAAAATAGTCGCAAATTTACAAAAAAGCTCATAAAAATAGCGAAATTTATACGCAAAATGCGGATTTTGAGAGTAAAATCAGAAAAATTCTTTGAAAGGAAGTTAAATGAAAACTACATCTTTGGCATTAGCCGGGTTGCTTTTCGCGTCTGCGCTGGGCGCAAAGGAGTTCGTATCTATCGGTACGGGAGCGATGACGGGCACGTATTATCCGGTGGGCGGAGCGATATGTCGCCTTGTAAATAAAGACCCGCAAATGAAATGCTCGGTGCAATCAACCGGCGGCTCCGTCTATAACGTAAATAACGTGCTAAAAAAAGAGCTAAATTTCGGTTTCGTCCAAAGCGACGTGGTTTATGATAAATTTAACGGCGTGGGTAAATTTGAGGGCAACGGCGATCAAAATTTGCGCGCAGTCGTTTCGATCTACCCTGAGCTTCTAGCTTTCGTCGTCTCAAAATCAAGCGGTATCGGCTCTATAAACGACCTCGAGGGCAAAGCAATCAACGTCGGCAACCCCGGCAGCGGTAACGAAATGACCGCGCTTGGCGTGTTTAAGGCTTACGGATTTGACGAGAAAAAGCTAAAACATCACGGCGTACTCACTGCCGGCGAATGCCCGCACGCTCTAAAAGATAAGAAAATAGACGGTTATTTCTACATGGTCGGCCACCCGACGGCTAACATCACCGACGCGGCAAACTCGCTACCTATCGACATCATAAACATCGAGGGCGAGCAGGTGGATAAGATGCTGGCTGCGATGCCGTATTTTGCCAAAGGTACTATACCAAAAGGCACCTATGAGGGCGTGGATCACGACGTAAACAGCATCGGCGTGAAAGCCGTACTAGTAACCGACAAGGGCATGAGCGACACTGCGGTGGCTGCGGTCGTAAAGGCTATTTTGGATAACTTTGACGAGTACAAGAGCCTGCATCCGGCACTTGCTGCCGTTACCAAAGAGAGCCTGATAGAGGGGCTTTCTGCACCTTTGCACCCTGCTGCCGAGGCTGAGTTTAAAAAAGCCGGCATAATAAAATAAACCGGCTAAGCCGTGCGGGTTAAATTTGACCTGCGCGGCTTGTTTTTGTTAAATTTAGGGCTTGTTTTTAGTTTTTGAGGATTTAAAATTTGACGCTTTGCTAGCTTGTTTTTGGACGGCGGCGAATTTGCTTTAGCCGCATAAAGCGTCAAATTTTAGATTTGGCTCATGCGCGAGTTTTTGGCTAGTTTTGCTTGCCGCTTGCAAAACCCGTATCTTTACGGCGCTGGGTTAAATTTGTAGGTAAATTTAAGGCTTAAGCAAAGCGGGTCAAATTTGAGAAACTAAAGCCCAGGTTTATACGGGCAAAATCGCCAAATTTTAGAAAAAATTTAAGAGGTCAGGAAAAGAGCAAATATGGATAAAAAGTTAAACGATACACGAACAAACGCCGAGTCGGCGCAGGAGAAGGAGGAGTTCGTCGAGGTAAAGACGCGCGAGATAAACTCGAGCTTTTATATTTATTTTACGAGCATTATCTGCTTTGCGTGGTCGGTTTTTCAGCTTTATATCGCGTATTTTCCGATGAACGAGACGATGTCGCGCTCGGCGCACCTTGCTTTTGCTATCTGTTTGCTGTTTTTGCTCTATCCGCTTAAAATTCATAAAAAAGCCCACTCCAGCATGCCGTTTTACGACATCGCGCTTTGTGTTTTGGGTACGCTAGCCGCACTATATCCGCTCATAGAGTTTTACGCTCTAGCGCAGCGTCCCGGAGACTACACGAGCTTTGATATAGCCGTAGCCTGCGTCGCCGTGATCGTGCTGTTTGAGGCGGGTCGCAGGATCATCGGTCCGGCGCTTCCTATCATCGCGGCGATATTTTTGGCGTATGATTATTTCGGCCAATATATGCCAGACATCATCGCGCACCAGGGCGCTAGCCTAAACAAACTTGCCGGCCACATGTATCTTACGCCCGAGGGCGTTTTTGGCGTGCCGCTTGGCGTTAGCGTGAGTTTTATCTATCTTTTCGTATTGTTTGGTTCGCTTTTGGAGCGCGCGGGTGCTGGGCAGTACTTTATAAATTTAGCCTTTGCGCTGCTTGGTAAATTTCGCGGCGGACCGGCAAAAGCTTCGGTTATCGCATCAGGACTAACCGGCATGGTGAGCGGCAGCTCCACGGCAAACGTCGTAACGGTAGGCACCTTTACGATCCCGCTGATGAAAAAGGCGGGCCTAACTAGCACCAAAGCCGGTGCTATCGAGGTGGCTGCTGGCGTAAACGGTCAGTTGATGCCGCCTATCATGGGCGCGGCGGCCTTCATCATCGCCGAGTTTTTGGGGCTTAGCTATACAAACGTCATGATAGCGGCCGTGATTCCGGCGTTCGTGTGCTATATGTCGCTGTTTTTCATCGTGCACCTTGAAAGCTGTAAGCTCGGACTAAAAGGCATGGAGCAGGGTGCGGGCATATCTAAGCTTAAGATTTTCGTGAGCGGTCTGCACTATCTTATCCCGATTTTGGTTTTGCTTTATACATTGTTAATCGCAAACGAATCCCCGATTTCGGCGGCTTTTAACGCTATTTGCGTGCTATTTTTGATCATCCTTTTTCAAGAGCCGGTTAAGAAAATGGCTCACGGCGAGGACGTCGGCAAAGAGGATTTTATCATCGGCTTTGCGGATATATTTTGGGCGATGGTAACGGCGGCTAAAAGCATGACGACGATCGCGATAGCTACGGGTCTAGCTGGCATCATCGTAGGCTCGATCTCGCTAACTGGCGTCGGTCAAGTACTCTCTGAAGTCGTGGAAAATTTAGCCGGCAACAACATCGTGCTCATCCTCTTTCTCACTGCGATAATGTCGCTGATACTGGGCATGGGCTTGCCGACGACGGCGAACTATATCGTCGTTAGCTCGCTAGTCGCACCTGTGATTTTGTTTTTGGCGCACAAAAACGGCTTTCTTATTCCTGCTATCGCTGTGCATCTTTTCGTCTTTTACTTTGGTATCCTGGCAGACGACACGCCTCCGGTCGGCATCGCGGCATACGCTGCGGCTGGTATCGCTAAAGCAAATCCCGTAACCGTGGGTGTGCAGGGCTTTTTCTATGACCTGCGTACGACGATTTTGCCGTTTTCGTTCGTGTTTAATAACAAGCTGCTTTTGATAGAAAGCGTAGATGCCGCAAACCCAAACGACGCAAAAGCTATAGTGTGGATAACAAATCCGCTAGAGATGGCGCTGATTTTCGGTACGGCGCTAGTGGGTATGTTTGCTTTTTCTTCGGCGCTTCAAGGGTATTTTGTTAAACGCGTAAATGTGCTCGAGCGCGCGCTGCTTTTAGCTGTCGCGCCGCTAACCTTGGTGCCTAATATGTGCGCCAAGTACATCCCTTTTATCGCGAACGAATATGTTTCTTACGCGATCGGCGTGTCGCTTTACGCGGCGTTATTCGCGTTTGGCTGGATACGAAATAAAGCGGAAAAGAGAGTCGGCGTAGGCGCTTAAAGCCTGTGCTTTCTTATTATTCTGCGACTGTTGCTATCTCTTAAAATTTAGCCTAGTTTCTTGCTTTGCTTTTTCATAAATTTAAGTTGGCGTTGTAGATGAAAGAAAGATGGATTCGGGTTAAATTTGATTGCCGAATTTAACCCGAGTAAGGAAAATCAGAGTCTTTTTGAGCGTTTTAGATCGCCTGCAAATTCGCATCCTAGCTTATCTTTTAGCTCGCAAGCTTTCTCAAAAAGAGCGTAGGCGTCTTTAAATTTTTTCTCCTCTAGTAGATACGATCCCACCGTCGCGCACGCAAACCCATCGCCTAGCTCGCAGCTTTTATTTAGCAGAGCGCGCGCCTTTTCTTTGTCGCTGGATACGTACATACCGCCGGCGCCCGAGCAAGCCTCTTTAGCGCCTAGTTCACAGCCTTTTTCGTATAACTCAAGCGCTTTTTTAGGATCGGGCAAGATATCTTTGCCTAGCTGATATAGCGCACCGGCTCTTGCGCAGGCCTGCGCATTATTTGCGTCGCAAGCAGATACGAATTTATCGCGAGCTACGGCTAAATTTGAGCTTTCGTAGGCTTTTATGCCGTCCTCGAAATCGCCGCCCAGAGCAAAAACAGCGGCAACTAGCATTAGAAGTTTTTTCATTATCTCCCTTTAAATTAAAAATATTCTATTCTAGCATATTTAAAATTATTTTTTGTTTAGCCGTTTTTCTCTCGACCTAAAATCTGGCATCAAGGCTGCGATGAAGTCGTAAAAACTTTTTTGATGGTGGGGGTAGATTAGGTGAGTTAGCTCGTGAAGTACGACGTATTCGACTAGCTCGGGGGCTTTTTCGATCAAATTTAGGCTTAAGTTTATATAGCCTTTGCGCGAGTTGCAGCTACCCCAGCGCGTGGTCATTTTGCGCACGACGACGCGGTTTATTGTGCGGTTTACGGCTGGAGCGAATTTGGCTATAAAATGCCCGTAAATGCGCCTCGCAAAGGTTTTTTTATAATTTTCTAGCGCCACTAAACTCGGGGCGTAAATTTCGCCGTCAAATTTACGCCCGTCCACGCTAGCAAATTTAGCCTCGCTAGACTGCGCGTTAAATTTAATCGCGTCAAATTCGCCGTCAAATTTAGCGCCGTAAAGGTGCGGGTCTAGCCTGCCAGAGCTTAAATTTAAGCCGTCAAAAACTCCTAAATCGCTTGTAAAACGTATCAAATTTACGCCCTTTAAATTTGGTTCTAGCACGATACGGTAAACTTCTCCCAGCAGCCTAAACTCATCCTCGCGCGGTAAATTTGCTAGCGTCTTCTCGCGAGCCGATTTTAGCCAGTCGTAGTGTTTTTGTACGAACTCTAGCGCCTGTTTTTGCGCGGCGTAAAATGGCAGAGAGACCGAGATATCGCCTGATTTGGCGACCTTTAGGCGGGTTGTTTTTACGTCTTTTTTAAAATTTAGCGCGACGTCAAATTCGCCGCATTTTACGCAAACGGTTTTTACACTAGGCGTTTTTCTTGCCATTTTCTGCTTCTCCAGCGCCATGTGTTTACGAGCCCACGCAGCCACTCGTCGGCGGTAAATCCGATCCAAACGCCGATGATGCCCATACCCTGCACGATACCTAGATAATACCCCAGCGGCAGGCTCACGCCCCACATAAACACTGCGCCCGTCATCAGCGGAAATTTAGCGTCCCCGCTTGCGCGCAGGGCGTTTACGATTACGATATTAAACGTTCTTCCGGCTTCTAAAACGATAGAGAGCGTAAAAAGCGGCAGCATGATCTCTTTAAGCACGGGCGTTAAATTTAGCGCGTCCATTATCTCGTATTTGCCAAAATACGCGACCGATACGACGCAAAGCGAGGCGAAAACGCCGATTTTTAGCGCGCGAAACGTGCGCGAGTAGGCCTCGTCAAATCTCATCGCGCCTACTAAATGCCCCACGATGACTTCGTTTGCCACGCTGATGCTGGCTCCGCAAAGTAGGATTAAAAGCGTGATTTGAAAATAAACGGTTTGCACGTTTAGGCTAGCCTCGCCCATGCTCGCTACAAAGCCGAAAGCCACCATATACTGCGCCATCCAGAGCAAATTTTCGCCCGCACTTGGAAGCCCGACGGATAAAATTTTACGCAAGATCGCAAACGGCAGGCTAAATAGACGCTTAAAGAAAATATTAACTTTGGCGTAGCGGGTCAGGATCAAAAATAGCACGATAACGCCCACTAGACGTCCCACGACCGTCGATACCGCGACGCCGTAGAGGCCGTAGTTTGGCAGTCCCAGCCAGCCAAAAAGCGCGATAGCGTTGCCGCAAAGAGTAATGATGTTCATTAAAAGCGAGACTAGCATAACGGCGGCGGCGAAGTTGTAGACGCGAAGCACGGCTGCTAGCACCATGCCGATACCGTCAAAAGCAAGCGCTACGCCTAGCATGTGCAGGTAGCCAAAACTCTCCTGTCTAAGCTGCTGCGGGACGTTTAAAAGCTCTAAAATTTCAAATCCGTAAAAGTAAATAAAAACCGCACTAAAAAGCCCGATTATCGTATTAAACGTGATGCTGGCGTGTATGACGCGTTTGGCTAAATTTATATTTTTAGCGCCTAGAGCCTGCGCGACTACGACCGAACAGCCGACGCTCAAAAAGTTAAAGATCGTCATAAATAAATCCATGACTTGATTGCCCGCGCCCATAGCGCCCACTAAATGGACGCTGACCTTAGTCACCATGTAGGTGTTTATGATGAGCGTAACAAAGTGCAAAAACATATCTAAAAATATCGGTATAGTAAGCTTTTTGAGCGATAAATTCATAATTTCTCTTTTGTAACGTAAATTTTAAAAAACGCGCGATTATACCCAAATATAAATTTAAAGCGTTTTAAGGCGGCGCGGCGGGCTTGCTCGGTCGGCGGGCATAATCTTTTTATTAGATTAATCAAGTATAATTTAAAAAATCTACTACGAACGGACGTCAAAATGCATAAAACTTTTACCTCTAGATGGGCCTTTATCATCGCCTGCGTGGGCTCTGCCGTGGGCATGGCAAACGTCTGGGGCTTCCCGTATAAAGTCGGCTCAAACGGCGGCGGCGCATTTTTGCTTATTTACGTGCTTTTTATCGCGATATTTTCCTACGTCGGGCTATCTGCGGAGTATGCTATCGGTAGACGCGCCAAAACCGGTACGCTAGGCTCCTATGAATACGCATGGAAGAGCCGAAACTGGGGAACTTTCGGTAAAATTTTAGGCTGGATACCGTTAGCGGGCTCGATGTGTATAGCTACCGGATACGCAGTCATCATCGCGTATGTTTTAAAGGCGCTGTTTCAAGCGATCACGGGTTCGCTTATGACCGTGGATACCAACACTTGGTTTGATTCCTTTGCGTTTTCGTCCTATTCGGTCGTGCCGTTTCATTTTATAGTCGTTGCCGGCACGCTATTTACGCTATTTTTCGGCGCGCATAGTATAGAAAAAACCGGCAAAATCATGATGCCGCTTTTTTTTATTCTATTTTTTATTTTAGCGATTAGGGTGGCGTTTTTAGACGGGGCGTTTGGCGGGTATAAATTTATCTTTCACAGCGACTGGAGCAAGCTAGCTGATCCTATGGTTTGGGTGTCGGCGATGGGCCAGGCCTTTTTCTCGCTATCTATTACGGGCTCCGGTATGATAGTTTACGGCGCGTATCTGCATAAAGACGAAGATATCGTCGATAGCGCACAAAAAACGGCGATCTTTGATACGATCGCGGCGATGACGGCTGCGCTTGTGATGCTGCCTGCGGTCTTTGCCTACGGCATGGATCCCGCGGCAGGTCCCGGGCTACTTTTCGTAACGCTGCCTAAAATTTTACAAGATATGGTCGGAGGCCAAATTTTTGCGATTATTTTATTTACGGCGGTGATTTTTGGCGGCGTGACGTCGCTACAAAATATGTTTGAAGTCGTCGCCGAGTCGATAATGCACAAATTTCCTAAGCTAAAGCGCGGCGTCGTGCTAATTTTGCTTTGCGCGGTGTGCTTTGGTATCGGCGTAAATATGGAAGCCATAACCAGCTGGGGGCCGTGGATGGACTTCGTGTCTATCTACATCATTCCTATCGGCGCGGTGATCGGCGCAGTGTCGTGGTTTTGGGTCATCAAAAAAGAAGAGATCATGGACGAGATAAATACCGGCGCGGCAAAAAAGCAAGGCGCGTTTTGGTATTTTACGGGCAGATATATCTACGTGCCGATGGCGCTTACGCTTTGTATCATCGCGCTTAGCATGCATATCTCGTTTTAAGGCGCGCGCGTGGCACTCATAGATCTAATCGACGTTAGTAAAAAATTCGGCCCCAATGAAATTTTAAACAAAGTAAGCCTCAGCGTAAACGAGCGTGAGCGTATCGCTATCATCGGTAAAAACGGCAGCGGCAAAAGTACGCTGATGAAGCTAGTCGCGGGCGCGCTAGAGCCTGATAGCGGCAGGCGTATCGCGCAAGGCGGCATTAAGGTAGAAATGCTCGCGCAAAATCCTAAATTTGACGATGCGGCTACCGTAAAAGACGCGCTAAATTTGGAGCTAAAAGAGATATTTGATGCGCGCGACGAGTATGCCGCGGTACTAGAAGCGCTCGGCCGCGATGCGCAAAATAAAGAACTAAACGCTAGGCAAGATGAACTAATCAAATTTATCGAGGCAAAAGACGGCTGGCAGATCGAGCGCAAGATCGAGCGCGTGCTGGAGGAGTTTAAGCTAAAAGAGTACGAAAATCGCGCTGTTTCTAGCCTTAGCGGAGGCGAGATACGCCGCGTGGCCCTGGGCGCGCTGATACTTAAAAAGCCTGATATTTTGCTGCTTGACGAGCCTACCAATCACCTTGACGTTTATATGGTGAGATTTCTTGAAGATATGCTAAAAGGCTCGCGTCAGACGATAGTTTTTATCTCGCACGATCGCTACTTTATCGACGCGCTAGCGACTAGAAGCGCCGAGATCGAGGAGGGCGCGCTGGCGTCGTTTGAGGGCGGTTACGCGAACTATCTAGCTAAAAAAGAGGAAATCCTAGCCAGCCTGGCCAAATCTCACGAAACGCTGCTAAAACAGCTAAAAGCCGAGGAGGAGTGGCTGCGCCGCGGCGTCAAAGCACGTCTAAAGCGCAACGAAGGGCGCAAAGAGCGAGTACTTGCCATGCGCGAAGAGGCTAAGAAAAATCCGGGCGTTATACGCCGCGTTAGGCTCGAGCTTGAGCGAGCGAGTAAAAATTTTAACCAAATGCAAAGCGTAAACCGCAAAAAGATGCTCTTTGAGATCAAGCAACTAAGCAAAACCATCGGCGGCAAGCAGCTTTTTAGTGATTTTAACGCGCGCGTTTTGCAAGGCGAGCGCATCGCGATAGTCGGACGAAACGGCAGCGGCAAAAGCACTCTTATTAAAATTTTACTCGGGTTTGAAAAGCCTAGTAGCGGCGAGATCAAGCGCGGCGAGGTGCGAGTAGGATACTTTGATCAGTCGCGAAGCGCACTGGATGACGATAAAAGCCTCATCGAGACATTTTGCCCAAACGGCGGCGATCACGTCATGGTGCGCGGTCGAAATATGCACGTCTACGGCTATCTTAAAAATTTCCTATTTCCTAAAGAATTCCTCGATAAGCCAATCGGCGTGCTAAGCGGCGGCGAGAAAAACCGCGTGGCGCTGGCTCTGCTTTTTAGTAAGGAGTACGACGTGCTCGTACTTGACGAGCCGACAAACGACCTTGATATCGCAACTATCAACATCCTTGAAGACTACCTGCAAAGCTTTGAAGGCGCTATCATCATCGTGAGCCACGACCGCTACTTCGTCGATAAGATCGCGCACAAACTCTGGGCATTTGAGGGGACGGCGATCGAGGTGCTACATCAAGAATACAGCGTCTATCTCGAGCTAGAAGACGAGCTGAACGAGCTTGGCAAATTTGAAGCGAGCCTAGCAAACGAAGCCGAGCAAGCGCAAAAACAAAAGAGCAAAACCGGCGCGAAGCTAAGCTACAAGCAAACGCAAATTTTATCCTCGCACCCCGAAAAAATCGCCGCGCTGGAAGCTAAGATAAAAGAGCTAAACGCGGGCCTTAGCGATCCTAAAATCTATCAGCAAATCGGCCTAACCGCGCTTTATAACGACCTAGAAGCGGCTAAAAGCGAGCTTGAAAATTTAGAAAACGAATATTTTGAAGTGCTCGAAATCTCCGAGGGATTTGGAGCTTAGATGGCAAAGATATTTTTAAAAACGGGCAAGGTCGAAAACCTGATCACGAAGCAAAATTTGCACGCTAAATTTATGGCGGTTTTTTGGCTGGATGGCGTGAAGATCGTGGGGTATTTTGACGACGGAGCGGACGATATGGGTGTGTATTTCGGCGGTGATGGCGATACTTTGCGTGTGGCGTATGTGAGGGAAGGCGCGATAAATCGCCTAATCAGCGTCTCGCAGCTGTGTGCTGCTGGCAGTGGCTCGCTTATAGATAGACCAAAGGCGGCGATAGAGCGCAAGCTTGGGACTGAAAATATGCTTAAATTTTACCTATTTGTCGGGCTTTTGCTCATCATCTTGGCTGGTGCGATGCTAGCGGTGCGCGATCACAACAGCTCTCTTTTTTGTTTGCCGCTGTTTTTTGGTGTGAATTTTTTGAGTGAGGCGTGGCAGATGAGAAAATTTATCAAAGCTGCCAAAGAAAATACGAGATAAATTTAAAGGAATAGAAAATGAATATTAAATCAGTAGCTAAAATTTGCGCTATTTTTGTAGCTGTGAGTGCGTTTGGGATAGAAGGAATGAGCTTTGAGCATGGCGATTGGAAGGTCGCGTGCGACAACACGGGCACTTGCCGAGTGGCGGGATTTCAGGCAGATAGTGTGGGTAGCGAGCCTATTTCTATTTTATTTACTATATTGGCTGGCAAAGGGGCGAAAATTTCTAACGAAGTGCAAATTTTTGCTGAGAATGAGGTCGATGAAATGGAGCTTTTTATCGATGATAAATTTATCGGTGCGCTAAAAATCAACAACAAAAACGAGGCGGGAAATCACATCGATAATGATAAATTTAAACTTACGGATGCCCAAACTAGCGCGCTGATAGATGCTTTGCATGCTAACCCAAAGGTGGAGCTAAAAGCCAAAGATATAGCGTTTGAACTCTCGCCCGTGGGCTTTAATGCCGTTTGGCTAAAAATGAACGAATTTCAGGGGCGTCTAAAAGGGCAAAAGCTGCTCACCCCGCGTCCTATGCCAGTCATCAAAAAGATAAAATTTGATGATGAAAATGGTAGCGAGATACCAAGGGATAGCCCTGATTTTACGCGCGTGCGAGGCATATTAAAAGCCCTGCCAGAGGCAGCAGAGTGCTTTGATTTGGTTGATGAATTTGATGGATTTGGCGAGAGAAAAAAGATAGGAGGAATTTGGAAATATAAAATAAATGACGAGAAAATTTTGGTGCAGACGAGATGCTATCTTGCCGCGTATAACGAAAGCTCCTTGCTCGCTGTGATGGATAAAAGGCTTGAAAAAGTGTATTTTGCAAGCTCCGAATTTAATGAAGTAGGTAGCGGCGAAATATCAGGAATGTACAAAGATCGCGGGTTCGGCGACTGCTGGAACAAGACAGAGGCGGTCTGGGACGGCGAAAAATTCGTAAAGAGTAGCGAGTGGGACAGCGGACCTTGCAAGGGCATCGCTGGCGGTGCGTGGGTGATGCCAACTTTTGTAAGCGAAGTGGTGGAGTGAATTATTGACTCTTTTGAAACATTGTTGAGCCCGTTAAAATGGTATTTTTGAAGAAAAATTTTAGGCTTGGTTGAACACCTTGTTTAAAGCAAGGAGATGGCATCCGTGCGAAAGCCTTGCTGGCGGGCTGTCGCCGTTTGGCTTATAGTTGCTCGGTCAAAAACCAAAAACAAGAAAGCAAAAACCACATAAGTTGAGTGCGATTTTCTACTTCGCTTCGCTACCCCTGCATTTTCCATGCTGGTAGAAGTGTGGGAGTGAGTAGCCCAACTTTTTAGCATATTCTGCTCTTACGCACTTTGTTTGTAGCTTCACAAGAAACAGTTGCGTAGTGCCTAAAAGAGGGAAAGCGCGAACGGTGATTGAGTAGTGAGGCATCACGAAAAAATGAAGAGACCCGCAAGGACCGAGTAGCTTTTCTCCGTCGCTTCTCATTTTGTAAAAGCCACCCTGTGATTTTATCTTGGATTAATATGTTGGTTTTAAATTTAAAGAAATACCCTTTCAACTCTTATTGCTTATTTTTGAAAAACCCGTCTGCGGCGTCACTTTGCTGGTTTTTCTACTTTGCTTATTTGCGCTTTTTGCCGTGTTTTTTGCGGTATTTTTCATGGTTTACGTCGCTAGCGGCGAGGAGGTGGCGATATCTCGCATCGAGGTAGAGAAGCCGACCGTCATACTTTATATCACATTTGGCATAGCTTTTATCGTTGCGATCATCTTTGGAGTCACAAAAGCTAAAAGCGCGAAAATAGACTACAGATAAATTTAGTGTAAATTTTTTCAAAACGCCTTTTTGCAGTGGTTTGCTCCTTAAATTTAGCCAAAAACTTAAGGAGTAAATTTGACCTATTTACTCTTTTTTGTTATTTTAAAAGGAAAATGAAATTTACAAAAAAGGAGAAAAATGATCAAATTTCAAAGGTCGAAATTTAACAATTCGGTATTTATCCCATCGCTTGTTGTCATATTTTTAATAACGGCATTTGCAGCAATATTTCCAAAATTCTCAAATGAGTTTTTTAAAGGTATGCAAAACTACATCGCAGCGAAATTCGGCTGGTTTTACATCCTGGCCGTCGCCGTCATACTTCTAAGCATCATTATCCTTGGCTTTAGCAAGCTTGGCGAGATCAAACTGGGAGCCGATCACGTAAAGCCGGAGCACAAAAATATCTCGTGGTTTTCTATGCTTTTTGCCGCCGGTATGGGCATCGGACTTGTGTTTTTTGGCGTGGCCGAGCCGCTCATGCACTATCTAAATCCGCCGGTCGGCGACGCGCAAACTATCGCAGCGCAAAAGCTTGCGATGAATATCACCTTCTTTCACTGGGGTATGGGCGCATGGTCGGTCTATGCTATCGTGGCGTTAATTCTTGCCTTTTTCTCGTACAGACACGGCTTGCCGCTCACGCTTAGATCAGCGTTTTATCCGATAATCGGCGATAAAATTTACGGCAAGATCGGCAACGCTATCGACACATTTGCCGTCGTAGCGACGCTTTTTGGCGTAGCGACCTCGCTAGGATACGGCGTACTTCAGGTAAATGCCGGCCTTACGCACGTTTTTGGCCTGCCGACTATGCATATCACGCTTCTAATAGTGCTTTGTTTTGCAGCGACCATCTCAGCGGCAAGCGGCGTTGATAAGGGGATTAAAATTTTATCAAACTCAAATATCGCGCTAGCTATATGTTTTATGTTTTTGATACTATTTTTAGGCGATACGACGCAGCTTTTAAAGTCGTTTGTGCAAAACAGCGGCGACTACGTATCGACGCTTATTTCAAATACCTTTAATCTCTACGCCTACGAGAGGCAAAACGAGAGCTGGCTTGGCGGTTGGACGCTGCTATACTGGGCTTGGTGGCTATCTTGGTCGCCGTTTGTGGGGCTTTTTATCGCCAAAATTTCAAAGGGTAGGACGATAAGAGAATTTGTGATCGGCGTACTTTTCGTGCCAACCGGCTTTACATTTGCCTGGATGAGTTTTTTTGGTAACTCGGCGATCGCGCTTGTGCAAAGTGGCTTTAGCGAGCTTGCAACGACCGTAAATTCCGACTCGGCTTCGGCGCTTTTTATGTTTTTAGAAAAATTTAGCTTTTCAAGCTTGCTAAGCACGATCGCAGTCTTTATGATCGTCATATTTTTCATCACTTCGGCCGACTCAGCGGCGATCGTGATGAACATGCTTTGCTCAAACGGCAAGGACGATACGCCGGTTTGGCAAAAGGTCTTTTGGGGCGTTACAGTGGGCGTCGTGGCGGCATTTTTGATGCTAGCCGGCGGCCTTGGCTCGCTTCAAGCACTTACGATAACTACGGCGTTGCCGTTTGCCATAGTGCTACTTGGCGCCATTTACGGGCTATTTAAGGCGCTGCGCGTGGATGTAACCAAAAAAGAGACAAATAACTTTAATAATATGCCTCTTAGCGATCTTTCAAAGCCTTGGCAAGAGCGACTAAGCGCGATCATCACGCTACCTAGCAAAAAAGACGGCAGTAAATTTCTAAACGAAGTCGTGCTAAAAGCCTTTAACGAGTTAAAAGATGAATTTGCCAAAAACGGCCTTGAGGCAAATGTAACAAAAGCTGAAAATTTCGTAAATTTAAACGTCGGGCTTGGCGACGAGATGGACTTTAGATATGGCGTATATCTCACCAAAAGCCAGAGCCCGGACTACACGAGGGAGCTTGAGGGCGACGATCTTTACTACAGAGCCGAGGTCTATCTAAAAGAGGGCGGCCAGGACTACGACGTGCTTGGTTGGAGCGAGGCCACGCTGATAAACGACGTAATCGAGCAATACCGCAAACATATGCAGTTCTTACATGTCGTTAGAAAAGAATAATTTGGCGTAAATTTGCCTAAATTTACGCCTTTAAATTTATGCCAAGCAGCCTTTTTCTAATAATATTTACCGATTTTAATCCAGATTTGTTTTAAATTTCAAAGATGCTTCTAAAAACTTTAAATAAAATTTTTATATAATCTCTCTTTTTCACAAAGGTATACAGATGGATAGAAAAACTTGGAGTTCGAGGGTAACGTATATTTTGGCGGTTGCGGGCGCGACCGTGGGTTTTGGCGCGACGTGGCGTTTCCCGTATCTAGTCGGACAAAACGGCGGCGGCGCCTACGTGCTCGTGTTTTGTATCGCGATGATCGTGATCGGTATACCTATGATTTTAGCTGAAAATGCGATCGGCAGACGCCTAAAATGCAACGCCGTGGACGCATTCGGCGGTAAAAATATAAATCCCGCATGGAAAATCGTGGGCTGGATGGGCTTGCTTGGCGCATTTGGCATCATGGCTTATTACATGGTCATCGGCGGCTGGGTGCTAAACTATATCGCGCAGATCGCATTTGGCATGCTTGATCTCTCGCAGGTGCTTAGTTTTGAGGTTACGAGCGCGTTTTACGAGCAAAATATCGTGAGCGATCCGCTGGCTATCAGCTTTGCGACGCTCGTGTTCGTACTCGTAAACTACGCGATCTTGGTGCAGGGCGCGGTCGGCGGAATAGAGCGCTCGGCGAAGTATCTCATGCCGCTACTTTTCGTGCTGATGATCGTAATGATCGTAAAAAACTTGACATTAGATGGCGTGGCGCAGGGGATTAAATTTTATCTCACGCCCGATTTTTCAAAGATAAGTATCAAGCTTTTCGTCGATGTTTTAGGGCAAGTATTTTTCGCGCTTTCGCTTGGTTTTGGCGTGATGATCACGCTTTCAAGCTTTGTTAAAAAAGACGAAGGGCTGGTTAAAATCTCTATCATCACAGGCATCCTAAATACTGTCATCGCCGTGCTTGCGGGCTTTATGATATTTCCGTCGCTTTTTAGCTACGGCGTCTCGCCAGATAGCGGCCCAAGTCTCGTGTTTAAGAGCTTGCCGATCGTTTTTTCGCATATGCCTTTTGGCGGATTTTTTGCTGTGGCGTTTTTTGCGCTACTGATGATCGCCGCGCTCACGACCTCGCTGCCGATCTACGAGGTTATCATCACGACGCTTCAGGAAAAATTTAAAATCAAGCGCAAAAGCGCGATCTTGCTGGTGCTAGGCACGATATTTATCTTTGGAAATTTACCGTCCTTGATGGCTACGAACCTGCTTGCGGACGTTAAAATTTTCGGTAAAAATATCTTTGACGCATACGACGCCATCAGCGCTACGATATTTTTCGTGCTGACCTCGCTAGGATGCGCGATATTTGTGGGCTGGGTGCTAAAAGACGAAGCCAAACGCGAGATAATGCAGGGTAGCGAAAAATACGCAAAACTCGTAAATATCTGGTTTTGGTATATCAAATTCGTCGTACCGTTTATCATTTTGGTGCTTTTTATCAGCTCATTTTACGATAATTTTTTAAAGTAAATTTGATGAAAAGTCTTATAAATTTAGCTAACGGCGACCGTCTAAATTTGCGCGTAGAAGGTCAAATTTTAGCTAGCCAGAGCACCAAAAACGGCAAAATTAGGCAGACGCAAAAGGAGTTTGCAAGTGCTGGCGAAGCGCAAAAAGCCTACGCGAAAAAGGAGTGGGAGAGCCTGAAAAAAGGCTACGTCCTGCAAAACGCAGACGCCAAAGCGGGCGAAGCAAGTTTGCACGTCTATATCGGCGGCGGATACACGGGAGCGCTAGCCTTTGCTGGCGCGGGCGGCGAGTTTTTCGTCTACAAATGCGGCGACTACAAAGAAGAGGACTCGGTAGATTTTCTAACTAGGCTGAGCGCAGACGGAGCGATAAGAGGCGATATCATCCTGCCAAAGCCGCTTGCGTGGCACGCGGAGCGCGCCGGCGAGATTTTGCTGCTGGACTTAGATCACGATATTTTTAAATTTAACCCACAAACGGGCGAATTTATAAATGTCTTTAAAGAGCTAAAAATAAAAAGAAACGGCGATATTACGAGCTGTGTCTGCGCGTCCGGCGAAACGGCGGCATTTGCGGCTTACGGCCAAATTTACGTTTTGCGAGACGGAGGTTTTTCGTCTCTTGGCAAATACAAAACGGACTCGGGCTGCGGAGCTGCGTTTTGCATAGCGCTTAGCACGGACGGCGCAAAGCTAGCTCTAAGCTGTAAGCAAAACGAGATCAAAATTTTAAACGCGCTAAACGGAGAAATTTTAAACGAGATAAAAGAGGACTTCGGCGCGCTTAGCGACGTTTGCTTTTTAAATGACGGCTCGCTGCTAGGCAGGGAGTATTACAATGGTGGTCTAGTCTTTTTTGATGCGGCAGGCTTGCGGCAAACTCCCGCGTGGATGCGGGGCGAGTGTGTCAAGGCTCAGAAGATTTGCGTTAGCGCGGACGGTTTGCGGCTGGCGTTAATAAACTACGACAAGGCTCGCATCATCGATCTAAAAAGCGGAAATTTGCAGCTTATCTTTGAGCTCTCGCACGTCGTGAAGCGCTGCGAGGCCAAATTTGAGCGCATAAACGGCGAGGAATTTTTAGCCGTGCGCACCGACTACGGCTGCTTTAGTCTTTATAAAATTTAAGGGAAAACATGTTTTGTTTTTTACTCGGTATTTACTTTTTTTACGTTGCCGTAAAGGCGGCTTTGGCGATTTTACAGATAAACTTCATCCGCGCAGAGGCGAAAAAGCCCGCCGTCGTGCTAGAGCAGGGCGAGTACGAATCAGCCGCCGCAGCCGCGATAACGAATCAAAAATTTGAGATAGCTAGCCTTTTTTATCACGCAACGATATTTATGATGTGGGCGTGCTGGGGGCTTGGTGCGATATCGGGGTATGCCTACAAAACTGGAGATATAGGCGACAACGTCTTTATGGTTATGGTATTTTTGCTCGTTTCGTCGTTGCTGGAGCTACCGCTAAATATCTACGAAACCTTCGTCAAAGATAAAAAGCTAGGCTTTTCAAACGTAACGCCCAAAATTTTCGCGCTAGATCTGCTTAAAACGCTCGCGCTAACGCTAGTGTTTGGTACGCTGTTTGTGTGGCTAGTGTTGCTTTGCATTAGATTTTTGGGCGATTTTTGGTGGTTTTGGGCATTTTTACTAAGCTTTGGCGTCGCGCTTGTTATAAATCTCATCTATCCAACGCTCATCGCGCCTATCTTTAACAAAATGCAACCGCTAGAAGAGGGCGAGCTAAAAAGCCGTATAGAAGGGCTTTTAGCGCAGTGCGGGTTTAAAAGTAGCGGCGTTTTTACGATAGACGCCAGCAAGCGCGACAACCGCCTAAACGCCTATTTCGGTGGCCTTGGCGCGACTAAACGCGTGGTGCTTTTCGACACGCTCGTTAAAAAACTAAGCCTAGATGAGATAATCGCTGTTTTGGGGCATGAACTCGGGCACTTTAAGCACAAAGATATCCTAAAAATGATCGCTCTAAGCGCGGTTATGCTTTTTGCGATATTTTTTATATTCGGCAACATCCCAGGCGCGGCGTATCAAGCACTTGGGCTTCATAGCGGAGGCGGCGGAGTGATCGTGTTTTTGCTACTTTTTTCGCCGATTTTCGGATTTTTATTTTCGCCTATTAGCTCGTATTTTAGCCGCGCGAACGAATTTGGCGCCGACAAATTTGCAGGCGAGGTTTCAAACAAAGCCGACATGATAAGCGCGCTAAAAAAGCTAGGCTCCGAAAACAAGGCCTTCCCAAAGGCTCATCCGCTATACGCCTTTTTCTATCACTCGCACCCAAGCCTTTTTGAGCGTATAAACGAGCTGGAAAATGACGGTAAATGACGCGCTAAAGGCCGCCGCTTCTCAGATCGCGCTTGCGTGCGAGATAAGCGGCGCAAATCCGGCGCGCGTAGCCAAGGCGCTTTTGATGCGACATCTCGGCGTAAAAATCGAATGGATATTTTTAAATTTAACCAGCGAGCTAGAGGATGCGGACGGATATTTTGCGCTTATAAAACGCTTCGCAAATCACGAGCCGCTAGAGTACATCACGGGCGAGGCGGGCTTTTACGGGCTTAGCTTTAACGTAAAAAAGGGCGTCTTAATCCCGCGCCCGGAGACTGAAATTTTAGTCGAAAAATCGCTTGAAGTTTTATCAAATTTACCCGCACGAAAGTGGCCGCCCCTAGTAGCCGAGATCGGAGTCGGAAGCGGGACAATCAGCATCTGCCTCGCGCTAAACTCAAACGCTAAAATCATAGCCTCAGATATCAGCGACGATGCGTTAAATTTAGCTAGGCAGAACGCCGCGAAATTTGGCGTGGAGGATAGGATAGAGTTTGTTAAATGCGCGTATCTAGATCAAATTTACGGACGGTTTGACCTGCTAGTTTCAAACCCGCCATATATCGCGCGGGACTATAGGCTTGATAAATTCGTACTAAACGAGCCGCACGAGGCGCTGTTTGGCGGCACAAAAGGCGATGAAATTTTAAAAAATATCGTGCTTCTCGCGCGAAATCGCGGCGTAAAATACCTAGCCTGCGAGATGGGCTACGATCAGCGAGAAAGTATGCAAAGCGCTCTTAAATTTAACGGCTTCGAGGCAGAGTTTTACAAGGATTTAGCCGGATTTGACCGCGGATTCGTCGCGCGAAATATATTTGCAAATTTTTAAATTCGCACGCGGTTTGCGTGCGAAATTTACCGCGCTTTATCGGCGTTTTAGCTAGCAAAGCCGGGCGCCAGCGCAAAAACCGCTAAATTTAAACAAAGAGGAATAAAATGAGCATCCAAACGAAGCTAAAAAATCTGGAATCAAAAGCAAAAAGCAAGGGCGAGTTCGCACTTTGCGTCGCTGCGGCATGCCTTGGCCGCGACCTTTCCGACATCGACGCTCGGATAAATTTTCTGGGCGCGCTGCACGAGTGCAGGTATCTGCAAAACTCTCTAAAGCCCTACAGGACGGAACTGGGTGCCGATAGTCCCGAGTGGACGCAGAGGTGTTTGCAGCGCTTAGCTAACGGCGACCGCGACTACTGGGCGCTTGCGGCTTTGCTTTGCGGCGAGGGCGAAAAATGCGTGCAAACCGCGTTAAACTTGGGCTATCAAAGGCTAGCTAACTGGAGCTACGATCATTTTAAGCTCGGACGCGTAAACGTCGTTACGCTTTATAGACAGGCTATGGATAGCGTGCTGTCTGGCATTTTAGAGATAGGCTACGCGGCTAAAAGCGGCGAATGCGTGGACGTAGGCAGGTCTAGGGCGCTATCTATCGATAAGCAAGATAGCAAATGTATCAAGGGTATACTGCACCTAACGATGCAAGCTAAGCTGCCCTACGGCGCGTGGCGCACGGAAAGCGCGAAATTTTATATAGATAAAACGAGCGCGAAGCAGGATTAAATTTCTAAACGCGTTATACGTGGCGCAAGCACTAAATTTACCGTATCAACAAGCATTTTTGCCGAATTTGCGCCTAAATTTAGCCGAATTTAAACGCCCTAACCCTAAAATGCGTGCGGTAAATCAAAAAAAGGAAAATTATGAAAAGCGTTTATTTTTTACTTCTTGGCGCGCTCATCGGCACGGAGCTCGCTCTGGGCGCCCTAGTCGCACCCACGATTTTTTACCCGCAGGGCATACTTGGCGAGGGCGTACTTACGCAGTTTCAAAGCGGCAAACTCATGGCTACGATATTTGTTAAATTTAACTACGCCTTGCTAACAGTTAGCGTCCTGATCGCGCTTTGTGAGCTTGCCTCGTTTAGATCTAGCGTCAAATTCGCCGCTAAATTTAGCATGGGTATGCTTTGCGCGATAAATTTAGCCCTCGCGCTCTCGTTCGTATTTTACTTCACGCCTTTTGTCATGGACGCGCAGGCTGCGGGCGAGGCGGCGACGCAGACGGCCGAGTTTGCGCAGATGCACGCGGCTAGCGAATGGACGATGAAGCTGATGTTGTTCGCGCAGCTAGCTTTGTTTTTTATCAAATTTAAAACCGCCCAAAAATGAGCGCAAAGCCAGATATCCAAATTTTAACCGATTTTCTCTCTGACTACACGAGTGCGATGGTGAGCGCGGGCACCTACACCGCGCGCGTCGAAAAGTGCGTCGACCGCGTGGCTAGGTGCTACGGATACGACGTTAGCGTGACGATTTTCGTGAAGTATTTTACGATTAGCGTCATGGACTCGGCCGACAACTCCCTGCGCCGAACCTACGTGAAAAAGATCCCGCTAGGGCAGGTGAGCTTTAACCGCATTTCCGAGCTTTCGTCGCTTAGCTGGCGGATTTTGGATGAAAATTTGAGCTTGGATGAAGCCAAAGAACAGTTTGAGGGCGTCATGCGTATCGGGGCGAATAAATTTGCAAGCTCGCTTATTTTAATCAGCCTTGCAAATGCGGCGTTTTGCAAGCTTTTTGGCGGTGATGCTGGCTCGGTAGCTTGCGTATTTTTCGCGACGCTCGTGGGTTATAGCCTCAAATTTGCGCTTGCTAAAATGGGCGTAAATTTAAAAATCCAGTACGTTTTGGTGTCGTTCGTCGTCTCTTTTATCGCCTATCTTGGCGTATTTTACGGCCTTACGCACACTAGCGACGTGGCGATCGGCTCGTCGATACTATTTTTGATGCCGGGCGTTTTTCTCATAAACTCGGTCTTTGATATCATAAACGACAACACGCTAGTGGGTATCAGTAGAGCCGTGAGCACGGGCATATTGATACTTTGCATCGCGGTGGGCGTCTATATCACGCTCTCGCTTAGTAGCGCGGAGATTTTACATGTTTGAGCTTTTGACTGCGACGCTCATAGACGGCGCTTTTGCCGCGGTGGCAGGGCTTGGCTTTGCCTATGCTAGCTCGCCGCCAAAAAGAGCTCTCGCCTTTTGCGCGCTGCTTGCAGCGTTTGCGCACGCTAGCCGCTTTTGGATCATGCAGATGGGGTTTTTTAACATCAGCGTAGCCACGCTCATAGTCTCTTTTTTAAGCGGAATTTTAGGTATGCTCTTTGCCAAACGGCTAAAAGTGCCCGCCGAGATCATCGCGTTTCCGGCGCTTTTGCCGATGGTGCCTGGAGTTTACGCGTATAAGGGCATTTTGGCGCTGTTTTCGTTTCTAAACGAGACTGATATCGCTAAGAAAAACGAGTATCTAATCATATTTTTCGATAACGCGATCACGACCACGACGGTCTCGCTAGCTCTTGGCGTGGGCGTTTCGGTGGTGCTTATTTTATTTTACGATCAGTCCTTGATGATAACTAGAGGCGCTAAGTGCGAGTTAACGGAAAAGTAATTTTACTCGTCGTCTCTTGCATGCCTTTAAATGATTGCGTAAATTTCGCCCTGCGACAGACTATATGTCTAGTCTTGGGAGGAAATTTACTTCTTCTATTTAGCTGCAAGCGTAGCGAAGCAGAAAACATTTAAATTCATCGCAAGATGCTTCCGCTTGGTTTTTGAGCGGTGTATTATCTCGCGTGCTTCCGCTTATCTTTTTTACGTTCAAATTTGGTAATCCGTAAAATTTGTAATAAATTTATCTCTCAAAACCTGGCTAAATTTGATAGCCTTTCTTATCTTTACCCTAAATTTTTTTCAAATTTGCCGATATAGCTTAAAACTCGTTTTAAAGGATTAAAAATGATAAGCGGCGTAAACGGATTTAACGCAAACGTAAATTATGATTTTAGTAGCGCTCGCGAGCGAAATTTAAAAGCACGCGAGGAAAAAGAGGCTATAAATTTAACCTCAAATCAGGCTTCGAATGTGGCGGTCGCACAGCCAAATTCGACAAATCAAGCGAACCCAAAAAATAGCGAAAACGTATCAAGCCTAAAGGGTATCGACATAGACTTTAACATCAAAGAGATGGAAGTGGCCATCAGGGAGATAAAAAAGCTCCCGCCAGACGTACCGGCTAATATACGAGGCGTTTTTTCTCTGAGCGGATATACGCTGGATGAAAAGATAAGCGTATGGGGTAAGATAAGCGGGTTAGACGGCTCTTTTAGTAGGAGCGAAGCGGAAAATCTGAAGAAATTTATAAATAGTAGCGGGGCGTTTGGTTTCGATAAACTTAATCGGGATTTGGCGGGATACGATACGACCGACGTCGATGATTTTGCAAAAAAATATATAAACCGCGAATACCCATTTTTGGGCATAGAAGATAATGCAGGGAATAAGGGGATGAAAATCCTCGACTCCGATATGAGCGTGGACGAGTTTAAGGATAGGTGGGCTGAATATACCGTGCTGAAGCGTTTGGGCGAGAGCGGCGCAGAAAGAATATCCGTAGATGGCGAAAATATCACGATAGTCATGAATAAAAACAAGGCTCCCGTGGAGTTTAGGGAGCTTGAGAGTATCGAGTATAAGGACGAGCAGAGCAAAAAGGCGTTTATAAAATTCGTGCGAGATGCGATAGAAAAGGGTTTGGATATACAAAATCTGCTTGAGGGCAGGGCTGAATTTAAGGAAAATACAAGCGAGGCGACGGCGTTTAAACCCATCCAAGCCACTAGTAAA